>NZ_NASN01000099.1:0-1739 GCF_002142015.1 Gilliamella sp. A7 | reverse complement strand
TTTTTAATAATTACATTGCTTAATAAGTTAATATATTCTTTGCATATCTCTTTTTTATTAGTCAAAGAATTACTTCTTTGTCTATAAAAGTAGAGAGGAGATTTAAAATAATAGCATAGTTTGCTTGAAAGCAGAATATGTAACGTTATTAAGTGATCTTCATGGTTTCTACCTTCAAATTTGATGGTTAATCTATCCTTTAGAAAAATATATTTCCAACATGCTCCAGGATATTTTTTGATATTTATCAAGTGTCTAAATAAATCATTACCCGTTACAAACTTTCTTGCTTGATAGTTTATTTGGGTTTTAGATTTTAGTTTTATCATCTGAAAATCGTGGAAATTTTCATTTTCAAAATAAAATAATTCAATATTTTTGTTTAATTTATAAATTTGAAAAAAACAATCCAATAATTTGAAATGTAAAACATCATCAGGATCTACAAATTGTATATATTGACTAATTGCATGCTTAAGACCTATATTTCTTGCTTGACTAACCCCTTGATTTTTCTGATATATGTACTTTATCTGTGTATGTGTTTCACAATACCTTTTAATTATATTAGCTGTATTATCAGTAGAACCATCATCAATGCACAAAATTTCTCGAGGTAATATTTTTTGTTGTAAAATAGAATTTAAGCATTGTTCAATATAACCTTCAACATTATAACAAGGTATAATAATAGAAAGTTCTATAGAATATCTTAAATTATCACAATTTTTCAATTAAGATAAAATGTAACTGTCAGTTGGTTGAATATTTTCATCAATACAAACCGATGAGCGAGGATGTTCCTTGGTTACAACACACTTTAATAACTTTGTAAAACTACTGAAATTTAAATGATCTTTTTTCTTCATTTTATATGCGTAAAATAGATTCCGTCTAGTTTGATGTTTTGGATTTTTAGCTCGGTATATTCGCAATAACATTTTTGCATAGGCTATTTCAAGTCTAGCTCGTTCACTGAGTTCTTCTAAGGAAAGTTCACAGGTCATATCATGAAACATTTTTCCTATACATAAACCTTTTAAATTAGTAGTTTCTGCTGTAGCATTAATTAAATCAAACAAACGATGATCAGTATGGTAGAAAGCAAATTTTTCATCAAATACGTAATTGTTAATTTTTTGAAGTTGGTTAATCAGATTTCTTGATAATGCAGTACCTGAATTAATTGTTCTTGTATTTCCTAATATGAATTCACCAATGGGTATTACTTTCTCTCTTTCATCAATATCAGATGGAAAACACTGTTTATCTATTTTTTGCTTAGGAAAAATTGCTGGGCATATAATAGCATAATCTTTATTATTATATATGTTTTGAAAAAAAGTAGATTCTACATTAGAATCCTGATCAAATATAACAAAAAAATCATAATTTAATCTTTTAATAAAATGATTATAAATTTTGCTTAATGACGCATTTCTAATATCTTGATAGATATATGAGTTTACCTTTTTATTTTGACAAATTTGTAAATAATTATCAATATCATCTTGTTGAAGTAAAGTAGGTCCATTATTCCAAATAATAATATTCAATTTGATGGAATCTAATTTGGTATTCAAAATAGATTGTAAGGTTTTAGATTCAGACAAAGTGTTGTTATATAAAATCGTTAAAATATTTATTATCATTTTTATATGAACAAATTCATAGTTAGGTTTGCAATTAATATAACATATAAAGAATTACCAATACAAATCTTGTAGAACGTTTGATGA
>NZ_NASN01000098.1:0-1757 GCF_002142015.1 Gilliamella sp. A7 | reverse complement strand
CTCATTATTGCAATCAAGGTTTAGTCTTTTCTGATAATTTATATTTTCGCCAATTTTTGCGGTCTTTTTTATTTTTGCCGTTTTTTAGAGTTTTCGCCGTCACTTTAGTTTTATTATTTTCATTTAACAGTCATGCATTATCGGCGCATACAACCAATGTCATTCATGGTAATGCGCCTTATTTAACCTTTGACGGTGGCCGTACTCGTGCAACAGATGCAAATAGTTTGTTGGGAATCACTCTATCTGATGGTAGACAAATTACCCCTAATACCAATAATTCGTGGGCAATGCCGATAGAATTACCCCGATTTGGTGAAAGTTTTGCAGATATAGGTATGTTAGTACCAACCAATACTAATACAATCGCATTAAGTACACTTATTGGTGCACCTTATAACTATTGGCGAGATGATGATGGTGATGGCCAAGAAAATAATGGTATTTCAGCTACAGGTAATTTAACCTTAACAATTTTAGATAACAATAATCAAGTTGTTGCGCGTAATCATGTTTTAACGGTTTGTAAGGCACCATATAAAGTCATATTAGCAAGTACTAATGGCATATTAAGTACTCTGTATGGTGCTCCTAATCGTAGTGATTTTAACGCGAGTAATGCTACATATTTCATTAATCCTAAAGCATCACCAACAGTTTGTTTTGCCAGACCTAACCTAAGATATGGTGGAGCAAATGATGTAGTTAATGGTGATATTGTAGACTTCCGTGGTCCTGAATGGATGTGGGATAGTAATAAAGGTTTTCTAACTCAGTCAACGACACCGTCATCTTACCATTTAAATTTTCCAACTACAGGCGCTAATAATTTATACTTTTATTTAGAAATTGTTGGTTATAATGGAGCTTTGACGTGGGCTCCAGTCACGCGAAGTGGGATTACCGCTACTATGAGGTATACGAATAATAATATTGTTCATGTTAGATTAACCGGTCCAGTAGCTAGTCGTTCACAAGCATTTTCAGATTCTCCAGATCCGATAACAAAACCTAGTTTACCGCAAACTTTTGAACTAATCGGTAGAGATGATAGTGGTAATGAAGTAGTCAAATATGGTTTTGTTTTACAACAGTGGTTTGTTAATCGTTATTTTGTGAGTAGTAATTGGAAGGAAGCAAAATTATGGTGCAATGACATTGGTTATCGTCTTCCACAAGTAAAAGATTTAACCAATGCTTCTTGTCAAGGAACGTTATCTGGCTCTCATTGTGTAGGTGCTGTCGGCGCAACGCCACCATCGCCTAATAATCGCTATCAACGTATAATTAGGGCCGGTTTTTTCTCGGAATGGGGGTTTATGTCTGACTATGGTCTCGCTGATTTCAAAAATACCTTTTATTGGACAAGTGATCTACTTAGACAAGGAACCGGATTAACCCCATATGTTGTATTTTCAGATGATGCAGATGTTTCTAGAAAGATAATGCAGAGATCTATGAGTGTGTGTGTAACACCTTAGTTGTTAATTTTTGATTAATTAACTAACTTTAATAATAAATATACTTTAGTTAAAAACTAATAATGATTGTATAGGAATAAGCCAGTCCATACCAAGATGGTATGGGTTGGCTTAAATAGCAAAAAGTAATAAGTAAGCGAAACATGATCTTTACAAAAGTTAACAATTTAACTTCTAAAAAGCAGTTGCATTGGTTATTTTCAGTCACTATACTTTTAGCAGATTTTAAGTACAATAATCGACTGGGATTTAGTCGAACAGACTTAAAAAAGTTAA
>NZ_NASN01000097.1:0-1823 GCF_002142015.1 Gilliamella sp. A7 | reverse complement strand
AATTACAAATAATGCTTTTTTAGACTTTTAATAAAGGCTAAATCAACTTCAATAGGATAGTTAACTGATTGTCAACTGCTTAAACAATTAATTCGTTGACGAGCTAAACTAAAATGAAAACACTGCATATTTTGTTCTAATGCTGTGCATTTTTTAGACGACAACTCCGACACCAGCCGTTACTTTCGCTACGCTATCTTCACGGCAACTTCGCTGATATAATTGTTCATAAATATAGATTACCTACCATCCGTTACACAAAGAACTGTTACCCTCATATCATACTGACTTTGCTTAATTACACCTTTGTCAACCACAAATCCTGAACTTGTTATTGTTGGGACGGTTAAATTCCATGAACCAGCAAAGTCTCCCCATTCACCAAATAATGCATTTAATGATATTGAATTTTGTCCCCAACCACCATTTAAACGATATGTTGATAAACTATTTTCATCTGGTATCCCATAACTGTTCAGCCTCGGACTAAAATTCCTACATTTTGTTATAGGTTTTAAATACTCATTGGTTGCTTGGCCAGCTCTAATAAACCATTTTGTTATCTGAAACTGGTAAAGTACTTTACTATGATTTCTATCTGCATAGAGAACAAATGTTGACCGGGAAAACTTCTTATCTACAGAACCATAACGGCTTCCACTTCTAGTATACTTAGGGCCATTTAATGTTATTTTTAAAATTCCATTCCCCGGTAATAAAGTTAAATAAACACCTTCCCCCTGTACTGCATTAACATTTGTACCATTAACTGCAATCACCTCTTCAGAACTAATATTACTTAAATATAAATAATAACTTAATCCATCACCACCTGTTCTAGGAAAGTTTTTATTTATATCTGATGTAACTTCAAATGAATTTCCGTAATTTAAACCTTGTGTCCTTAACGCTCTACCTCGAGCTGCGGGTAATATATAATAAGTATGACTTGCCCCCTGAAAATTGCTTATATCACTTGATTGTGGAAGTCCATAACGTGTTGACAAACTTCCACTTGTAGAGGAAATGGTAAGTTTATAGGGGGCATTAACAGTTGATAAATATGCTTCTTGATTATTTTTAACCCAATTAGTGATATCGTTATTATTAACGTCACTCCACTTCACATTTAAGGTGCCTGATGAACTAATTCCACTATCTCCATCAATATCATTAAAATAATTATTGCTTGCGATAACGCTACTTAAACTAATACTAGGATAATTATTAAACTGTATAATTGTTTGGATATCCTTTACTTTAGTAACTGACTCAGGTAATGCTATCGGATTGTTGCTGCTTGAACGGTCTTGATATGGCTGATAAACCGTACCGTTTGATAATCTAAGCCAAAGCAGTGGCTCTGTAGTAAAGGCGCGATTTATTCCATCAAAAGAGAGATAAGGGCCGTTACCAGTAATTAAATTTGCTGTTTTTACAGTTATACACTCGGCATTTGTAAAAGGAAATAGTAATATAAATCCCAAAAGCCATGTTTTAAAAGCAAAATAAGATTTGTGATTGTCATAACTATTAACAAAATTATTAGATCTTATTTTTAATAATGCCGATGTTATAGAATTTAATGATGTACAACACGCTATAGTGAAGATACGGTATCTTTCATGATAAAATCGCAAAAACATGTCTCCTTTTGATAAAACATTCCATTACATTGAAATTTTTTTTATTTATTTTTTAGTAATAGTTCGTTTAACTATTTTGTTAAACCACTTGAGCTTAATGAAAATCAATTACATTTAAAATTGATAAAAATTTGGTAGTAAATAAATTTATAAATGAATATTAATAAAGAGGAATTG
>NZ_NASN01000096.1:0-1929 GCF_002142015.1 Gilliamella sp. A7 | reverse complement strand
ATTTTGGTGATGATGATGGCGATGGATACGATGATGTAGCCGGTGAAGTTATCGCAACAGCGAGTGGTGATATAGGCGTTAAATGGGAAAACATTAATGGTATTGATGTGACCGATACCGTTAAAAACAATGCCCATAGTAAGTTTATTGAATGTGATAGTCCTTATAAATTAACCATAACAGCAACAAATGGTGAATTAAAAACCCAATATGGTGAGCCGAACAAAAGTAGTTTTATGGGCGGTAGCCATAGTTATTATATAAATCCTAAAGTCGAACCCCATGTCTGTTATGCCCAACCAAGTCCATTATTTGATGATGCTGCTAGAATTGGTTCCCATGAAGGTGTCAGTCCGTGGTTTGATGGCCCTGGATGGGATTCTGGCGTGATTGATTTTGGAGAATATAGAGGTTATCCAAGTAAAGGATTTAAATTTTATAATGCACGTAATAGTGGTAATTATGATGGTAAAAATTCAGTTTATACAAATAATTTTCCAAGTACAGGGTCTAATGGATTATATTTTTATTTGTTGTTGGCAGGAATAAGTCCTGAGGCCGTGATCGCAGCTAATGGCAGTAGCATAAGCGCTGTAGAAGGTGGTAATGTCAGATTAAGCTTAAGTACGGGAATAACTGGCTGGGAGCATCAATTGAGGGGGCTAATATCTGTTAGTGATGAATATCCTTATCTATACCCATATGGAGTACCACAAAAAGCACTAAAGATTACTTTAAATGGTCCTCGGGCAACGTCTAATGATAAAAATTTTAGTCCTTCCACATTTAGGCTGTATGCCGATAGAGGAAAAAGTAAAATACTTTATGAGTTTAAGTTGATGCGTTGGTATATTCCTACCCATATAGTCTATCAAAATGTTATTACTAAAGAAAATATATCGATGTACCAAGCAAAAGGTCAAGAAGAGTGCCAACGTTTAGGTAAAGGTTATCGGTTAACGGAGATGAATGATTTGACCCACGACATCTTTTGGGAATCAGTTGCTCATTGGGGAGGAACACCTAGTAACTATCCAAATCCTATAATAATGACAGATACAAATGCTCGTCGTCAGTTAAGTTACCGTGAAGATGGTAAATGGATCAGCGGAATAATCAATGAATGGGGATGTTTATATAACAATAGTCGTTCAGATTGTCGTAATTACCCTGATAATGATTGGTTACATGATTATTATTTGATTGCAACTTCAAAAACTGTGAAAGTTGGTCTCGGTAAACAGAGGAGGGAATTAACTTCGTTAAGCGTTGATATGCAAAGTGGTGGTGTAGGATTTGCAAGAGATACAGCAGTAGGCAATTATTATATATCTTGTGTTTCGCCTTAGCAGTTATAGAAATTTTAACGAAATTTAGTTCAATTTAATTTAAATGTTATCCACTGTATTGACATTTAGATGTGAAATTTTAAATAGATATTCGTAAAAAATTAATCTTACAATCTCAATATAAAGAGATATTGTTATAATAAAGAAAGTGTATTTTTACACGCATATAATGAACATTGCTTTATTGTTACTGGATTATTAAACCATAAATTGAAAGTAGGATTTTTACAACTGAACAAACTTTATAATGGGGAGAGCAACTTGTAGATTTCTATTAGATAAGTTAAGTAACAAAGGACTGACAATATTCAAATTTTCCACCTAAAGTCAAAATTTTCTAGATTAACTTTACTTTACATAACTTGACAAAATTTAACATTATAAAGTTTGATATAGTTAAATATCTTAACTATACTTTTAGCAAATTTAAATATGTTTATTTAAATAAAACAAATAAATAAAAAAATTAAATGGGTTAGGGTCGGTTGTTTAGAGTCTAGAAAGCTAAAATTATGTAATTAAACAATCAAGAGTTAACAATTCCTCTTTATTAATATTCATTTATAAATTTATTTACTAC
>NZ_NASN01000095.1:0-2009 GCF_002142015.1 Gilliamella sp. A7 | reverse complement strand
TATTCAAGGTTCAGCGCCTTATTTAACCTTTGATGGTGTCAGCAAAATAACGAGTACAGAAGAGCTACTAGCGATTAAATTACCAAATGGTACTGTGATAACCCCGCAAAATGATGTATCAAGTATATCCAATCCGATTGAGTTACCAGATAAAAAAAATACTTATGCCAGTGTACAAACAATTGTTCCATTACCTATATCAGGCAATAATCAGTTTCCTGTAATAAATATGACTGATTTACTTGCTGCACCGTATAATTATTTTGCAGATGATGATGGTGATGGATTTGATACTAATGACATAATCACCGCAACTGCGACAGGTGAAATTAAGGTAAAATGGGAAGCCCGTAATCCTGCCGTAGCAGATATTAATGCTAAAAACGCATTTATAGATATTACATCGAAGGTGAAAGGTCATCCTGATACCACTCCAGATTTATGTGATGGGGTACATAAAATAACCATTAGCGCTAGTGATAGTCAGTTAACTACACCTTATGGTGAGCCCAATACTAATCGTTTTAAAGGTGGTTCACATAGTTATTATTTAACACCAAAATTAGATCCGAAAGTGTGTTATGCCCAGCCAAATTTGTATGTTGATGAAGGTAGTTTCGCAGGTCGTGATTATGAGGTAGATGGCATTTTATGGGATTCAGCACAAGTTGACGATGGCAGTGATTATGGTCATTATAGAGGGTATCCTAGTAAAGGTTTTAAGGTATTGCGAGCAACCAATAGTGGTAATTATCAAGGTGAAACTTCAATAACTAAAAATAACTTTCCAACTACCGGATCACATGGTTTGTATTTTTATTTACTATTTGGCGGTATAACACCTGAAGCAGTATTAGCTGCCAATGGCAGTACTATACAATCTATAGAGGGGGGAAATGTTAGTTTATCATTAAGTGTAAGTAAAACCACTGAATGGGAGCATGGTGAGCATGGACCCAGTCCATATGGATTGGCTGAACCAGCTATAAAAGTAACATTAGTTGGTCCACGCTATAATTCAGCGGATAAGAGTTTTAGACCCATGACATTTAGATTATATGCAGATAGTAATAAAAGTACGCTAATTTACGAATTTAAATTAATGCGTTGGTTTATTGCTAATTCTAAGATTATTTTTAATAATGAAATTTCACATCTTCCAGCTATTGGTTCAAATGATGAAGCGTTAAGTTATCAAGCTAAGGCAAGGGATTATTGTAAAAGTTTAGGTAGTGGTTATCGATTGCCAGATGTGAATGATTTTTCCAATACCAATCCTTACGATGGTTGGATTGGCGGTTATGTTAATAGTTATGGCTCTTATGCACGTCGGCAATTAAGTTATCAGAAGAATGGAAAATGGATTGGTGGAATTGCGAATGAATGGGGATGTATGCCTGCGAATGAGGATGATCATAATATGTATTGCCAATCTTATAGAGGTACAGATTGGAATTCATATAATTATTGGACGAATAATGTAGCAACAAATACTGAGTTACCTAAAAATGAAGGAAAACCATTTTTATATGATGTCGAAGGAGTTATCGATATACTTAGTGGTTTTATTCCGAGTAAAGTTCTTGCCGCATGTGTTACACCTTAAGTGTTAATTGCGTTAATCCTAAAATATAACAAATGTAAGTTATAGTCACTGTTAGTTCTTGAAGTATTTTGACAGTTATTAGAATATTGGTTTTTTATTAATATATTGCATAAAAAAGATAAAAAGCCAATATAATACCTAGTATTTAACTAATTAAAATTTTTTTAAATAGTTCTTTGCAATTATTGTTAAACGTAGTTATGATTTTATCAGTTTATAATTAGGATATAATATAGGGATATAATGGATAATCAAAATCAGTCTTACTTCAAACTGCCTTTACTTTTTACTTTTGCTTGTTATTTCATTTGGTTGATAGTTCCAATGATTAACTTTTTCGATTTTGCCAACATTACTATACGTTATAGATATGATAATATTTTTGTTTATCATATAACATTGG
>NZ_NASN01000094.1:0-2101 GCF_002142015.1 Gilliamella sp. A7 | reverse complement strand
ATAAAGTATGGTACAAAGGTAGGTTAATACCTGGTTATATATACGATTAAATACTATCTTTAATATTAAATTTTAGAAAAATAAGAAGTCCACCTAAAGTTTAGGACTTCTTTGTTAAATTAAGTTATTTTTCAATTTTATATTTAATCACAACGGTTACATAATTTAGTTTTGAGAAACTAAAAACCCCTTCCTCAATTTTTATTTTGTTTGTAGTGCTAACATCAATTGGATAGTTTTCATCACAGCACTTTCGTTGTTTGATCCAGTAATAAATTTAGCTACTGCTTTAGTATCATCAAAGGCATTTCGCATAGCAAAGCTATAGTTGGCTTGTTCAAGTAGTTCGATGTCGTTGTAACCATCACCAAATGCCATTGTTTCGTGGTAGGTAACATTTAACATTTGTTGTAGTTTTTTTATGGTGTTACCTTTGTGTACATTATACTCAGTGATATCTATCCAAGCGGCTTCGGACACTACAATATAAACTTCATTTTCATAAGGCGTTAAATGGGTGCGTGTTTGTGGACATTGGCCATTTTCGTCATAAACAGTAATTTTTATAAAATCGTCAGTGATTGTTGTTAAATCATCAACTTCAATAATAGTCGTATAAGAGCCTCGTACTTTTTGTTTCAAATGAGAAGGTAGATTAGATTTAATTACAGCACCATTGCTGGTACATGCGATAATAACATGCTCTTTACTGGCTTGTTCAAGTGTAGCAATAATACGTTGACCAATCTGGTTTTGAATAAAAGATCGATAAACAAATTCACCATTATGTTTAATAGCTGTTGCGCTATCACCAACGATCCAGATTTTATCACTATAAGATCCAAATAATTCTTCAACACGTTCACATTGTTTACCTGTGCAAGCAACAAGTTGGATATTTTGTTTAGCCATAAGATCATTAACTAGCCTAAAGAAATCCCGATCATAATCGCCTTGATCATTTAAAAATGTTCCATCTAAATCAGTGATAATCATCTTAATCATACTCGCTTCCTTTGGGGTTGTTAATCGGCTTTATGTTTATTGTGCACGGTTATTTTTAGACACACAATATAGTAAATTTGAAATATCTGGTCAAAATTAACATAAATATTTATTTGAAATTTAATCATTTTTAATTAGAATAAGTTTTTTGCATTATTAAAAGGATGATTTATGACTAATGAAACCACCCCAAAAAAGAAAAGTTCTATGATTAAGAAGATTTTAATTGCCGTTATAATTTTAGTAATTTTTGTGGCTATCTTTGGGGGTAGTAACAATGATGAAACTAAGAAAGAAGCAACGCCTGAAATTCAATATCCTCAAGATGAAACTGTGCTAATTGAAGCAAGTAAAACGGCTATGGATAAAGCTATAAAAGCTGATAACGATATGCAAAAAGGCAGTGCATTAAGAGAGAGAAGCAAGGCAATTTGTAACGGTGTCACTAGTTTGTCAGTTAAGGATTGGGTGGGTACTATTACCAAGATTAATTCAAATTCTGATGGTTACGGTGTATTAGAAATTGAAATTGCTAGAAAAATATATGTTAAAACTTGGAATAATGCAATATCAGACACGTTCCATAAAACCTTACTTAAACCTGATTCGCCTTTATTCGACAAAGTTGCTAATATGAAAAAAGGTCAAAAAGTGACGTTTTCAGGTAACTTTTTTAAAGACAAAGAAACCTGCATTTATGAGTCAAGTTTAAGTTTGGATGGTAAGTTAAAAGAGCCTGAGTTTATTTTTAGATTTTCTGATGTAAACCCTTTGTAAAGTAGACACTTTTTTAAATTACCTAAAAATAAGCCTGAAAAGCAATTTTGAAGTGCCCCCCAATAGTTGGACAACCAATTACTGGGGGTCTTTTTATGTCAAAATATAGTCGAGATTTAAAAATTATCATAGCTAATGAATTCTTATCAGGAGAATCATCGGAAATTCTTTCAAAAAAATATGCGATATCTTCTCGTCAGATTCGATATTGGTCCCAAGTGGTTGCGATTCATGGAGGTAACGCCTTTCAACCAACACCTCATTTACGTCATGCCGAAGCAAGATTACAAGCACTAAAATTAATGTGGACAAATAATTG
>NZ_NASN01000093.1:0-2268 GCF_002142015.1 Gilliamella sp. A7 | reverse complement strand
GTATTAATGAGATTTTTAATAAATATATTATTGAAATAAATTAATTATTAACAAATTACTTAAATACTAATAACATCCAGCTAGTTAAATAGAGTGGCTAATATCGTATTTATTAGCACAAATTCTAAATTAAGTTTATTTGTTCATTGAGTTTTGATAGATAACACTATCTTTATTGACACTAGATTGTTTAAATGAACAATTAGTTATCTGCTGATGATATTCTGCCATAGTTGAATTAGAAAGAATGATGACATCAATTCGCTGTAGTGAAGCAAATCCAAAAGTATCATTTTCTGTAATTCGGCTAGGCAACAGAGCGATGCGACAACAAGCATTGTCTAATAATATTTGATAACCATCCACTAGTTGCGTATTTGATATAGCAATCTCATCATCTACATTGATGGCCTCTATTTCAAATATAACAGTAGATAGTTCATATTTAGCTAGTAGCGTTTGCACATCATTTTTATCAAAATTAGTATATTTCTGATTAAAAATCCCACCAATTAATACTATTTCACCCTGAATATAATCTTTTGCTAACATAGCGAAGCTTAAATCATTAACGATCAAAGTGATATTTTTCTTATTATATAAATATGGTATGAGTTTTCTGGTTATTCTGCCATTTAACAAACATATTGTATCGCCATCATTGATATATGATAAACATCGTATAATCAAACTAATATCTGAATAAGAATTATTGGCTTCATTGCTTGATTCTTGATGAGATTTATCAAAACTATCTTTGGGTTGTAAATATATAGCACCACCAAAAGATCGTTTAAGATAACCTTGTTGTTCTAGATAATTTAAATCTTGTCGTATAGTGACACCTGATACATTTAGTAATTCAGATAATTCATCAACTTTAACTTCACCTTGTTTTCTAACTATTTCGGCAATATCTAATCGTCTTTTTAACAGTGAAGTATTTCCTTTAGCCAATTTTATTTACCTCTTAAAAAGTTCTTTGTTAATAATCTCTGCAAAAAGCAGAAGACAACATTTGTGCAAATAAAACTCAAATTTGTGATATGTTGCACATTACTAAATCAGTAATAACCCTTATTAATATCAATATATTGAATTCGTTAATTATAATGATGCGTGGATAAAAATAATATAAAACAGATTATTTCACTTATATTATTACTAAATTAAAAGATTAAATATATAGTTAGCTTTATTATCTGCTTTATTTTGTATAAATGGTGAGCTAAGATTAATTAGGAGCTAACAAGAGTCAATGCGCTATGATTAAAAAATTAACCAATATACAAATCCATAACAATACAATCATCATTGATGGCCATAAAAGTAAAGTTCAGGTAGATGGAACTTGCTTAGAGGCAGCTCTATTAGTGAATGACAATTATATTTTGTTATTTGTTACTTTTGATTGTCCATATGAAGAAATTTTAGCTATTTATTTATTAGATTCACAACAAAATCGAATAATTGATAAAGCGACAATATATCAAATGTATTGTACAGATTTTTTCAGTGATTTAGTGATTCTTTCAGAAAATAAGCTTTCTTTTGATTTTCTGATCAAAGGTGGTTGGACATTAGAGTTATTTGATAAACCGAAAAGATCGCTATGGTATTTATTTCCTACATTATTTGTTAAGCGTCCGTTTTCATTAACGAGATACTTTAGTATAAAAAACAATGTTTAATATGATTCAGAACCTTATATGATTGATATCGTTATTTAACTAATATTAACATTTAAATATATCTTGATATTATTCAACACATAATACAGAATCATAAATAGGTGATAATCAATAAGTAAGCAGATGAACTTTATCTAAAACTCAAAAAAATTATCTATATAATGATGTAGTAACAAAGTGATTTAAGTAATAATTTTAAAATTAAAGTTTTAATGATTAATTTATAGATTTATTTTCATATTTACTGCGGTTATTGCTCATTATTCATATGAACTATTTACCTCTCAATCTTGTTCTGAAAACGTATTATAAACTTCTGTTACAACTACTTTCGTCTCATTAAATAAAACTAAGATTTGATAAGGGCTTTTGAAAAAATTGCTAACAATTGCATATAATATTCACAGGCTTGTTTGTTATTTAACAAAATTTCATAAGCGCCATTAATATAATCTTGGTCTTTTTTAGGTATTCCTTTTATTGATTGATTAAAAATTCAGCAAACTCATTATTTTCCAGCTAATAAAAATTTTTCTAGAAAAATGTAAAGTTTTGTTAATATCTCTAACTCTGTCTC
>NZ_NASN01000092.1:0-2466 GCF_002142015.1 Gilliamella sp. A7 | reverse complement strand
AAACAAAAATATAATATTAACCCATAATAACAAACTTAAGTAGACCGCAAAGGAATGAGGGAGAAGTAATAGGAGAACAAGAATGCCATCAAAATACCGCCCCCAGATCATAGGTTGGATCGATGATTTAGATAAAATAGCCAATATATGGGAATTGCATGACGATCGGTTTATTTATGCTAATAATAACTATTGTGCCTTTATACGTAAGACATTTAGTGATCAGATTTTTTATACATGCCTTTATTTTGTTTGTATTATTGGGATGATTTTCTTAATTGTAGGTATGGTTATGTTTATTTTTGGATTTGATCACAAACTGACATTAATTGGAATAATTGGTTTTATTACATGTAGTTTTACTTTATATATAATTATTCCTGAATTTTATCAAAATGCATTTTCACGTCGTGGTAGTCCTATCATATTTAATCGTCAGACAGGTAAAGTATATGTTAATGAAAGTTACTTTTTTAACATTAAAGTACGAAGGCACCCTAAACTATTTTTACAACCGAAAAAACGCCGCATACAAGAGTATGATTGGCATGATATGCATGGCGTTATTGTCCATAATGGTCCATATTTTGTCGCAACGGTATTAATGGTATGCCAACCTGGCACATATCAGGTTATTGACCATGTTATGTTAGATCCTTTGCGTGATTCTTTAAGTAGAAAATTTGTCTGGGGTTGGCTCAATAGTTTTATGAAGTTTTATGAATCAGCAAATATAGATAACGGAAAATACAAAACAGCTGAAGAAGCGAAGTTTAAAAAGGATATGATAGAAGGTGACGGCTGGCCAGAATGGATGGTGGAAGCCTTTAATGCAACATCACTTGAAGAGTTAGCGGTAATTAAACAAAAATTTAATATTAACCCATAATAACAAACTTAAGTAGACCGCAAAGGAATGAGGGAGAAGTAATAGGAGAACAAGAATGCCATCAAAATACCGCCCCCAGATCATAGGTTGGATCGATGATTTAGATAAAACAGCCGATATATGGGAATTGCATTACGATCGGTTTATTTATGCTAATAATAACTATTGTGCCTTTATACGTAAGACATTTAGTGATCAGATTTTTTATACATGCCTCTGTTTTGTTGCGATTATTTTGTTAAGTATATTAATTGTAGGTATGGTTATATTTATTTTTGGATTTGATCACGAACTGACATTAATTGGAATAATTGGTTTTATTACGTGTAGTTTTGCTTTATATCTAATTATTCCTGAATTTTATCAAAATGCATTTTCACGTCGTGGTAATCCTATCATATTTAATCGTCAGACAGGTAAAGTGTATGTTAATGAAAGTTACTTTTTTAACTTTAAAGTGCGAAGGCACCTTAAACTATTTTTACAACCGAAAAAACGCCGTATACAAGAGTATGATTGGCATGATATGCATGGTGTAATTATCCATAATAGTTCACGCCATCCTTTAAGCACATCGGTGTTAATGGTGTGTCAACCCGGCACATATCAGGTTATTGACCATGTAATATTAGAGTCTGGGATTGCTGATAGGGGGCTAATTGTAAGATTTCTCTGGGGTTGGCTCAATGGTTTTATGAAGTTTTATGAATCAGCAAATATAGATGACGGAAAATACAAAACAGCTGAAGAAGCGAAGTTTAAAAAGGATATGATAGAAGGTGACGGCTGGCCAGAATGGATGGTGGAAGCCTTTAATGCAACATCACTTGAAGAGTTAGCAGTAATTAAACAAAAATATAATATTAACCCATAATAACAAACGTCATTTAATGATGAGCAGTATATTGAGATTGAGTTTTATACTTTGAGTTTGTAACTAGTGGTATATAATCATTTAATAGGTTACAGTGCCAGAGATTAAAAAGTACCTGATTAAGTTTCGACTATTATTTTGCCTATTCGAGTTAATGCTTTCCTCCATTTTCACCCTAAAGAAAAACGGTTTACTAATAATCAATTATCAATAACACGGTATTGACTCCTCAATTTTTTTATAAAACTAAGCCTCTAAATCAAATCGAAGTATCAATTATTTATGAACGCATGCAACTAATCTGAAAATGACAGATATGATATTACTGTCGGCAATATTACTAACAGGAAATAGGTGATGATTGTTTTGAAAATTGATGATCCGACACCAACAAAAATCGGTTTGATACCGATACTATGTTTTATATTTTGGATTACAACTCTTTAATATATATGAAAAAAATAATTATCCCTCCAGATATGGTTATCTTTTCAAAGTAATATTTTATTCAAGTTTGATACTGTTTTAGTAGTTATAAAGCTGATATATATATATTTCTTAGACGTTTTTTTATCAACAATAATAAAAAATTTTTATAAGCTGAATCCACGTTAGCAGGATAGTTTATGTTTAATATTTGACAAAATTACTGAGAGTAAAATTACTTAATGTGAATTAGTTATACTTACCTAACGTACTAGAT
>NZ_NASN01000091.1:0-2476 GCF_002142015.1 Gilliamella sp. A7 | reverse complement strand
AAATTATATTGCTATAACTTAAAATTATTTGTTTAGCAAATATAACCATTTTACAATAGACAAGTAATCGTGTTTTATAGTGTGAGGAATAGTTTTGAATAACGATGTATTACAAGCTTTAAATTTATTAAAATCAAAAAAATGGATTGATTTGACACATGCATTTGATCACAATTCACCGCATTTTTTTATGTTTAATCCAGCCGAAATCAAAACGCTATTTGATCATAATGATGGCTTTTTAGCACAAAACTTTAGTTTTGCTGGACAATATGGCACTCACTTAGATGCGCCTATTCATTTTGTACCTAATACTCGCTATTTGCATGAGTTACAATTACAAGAACTGGTATTACCGTTAATTGTTATCGATCAATCACAACGAGCACAACAAGATCCTAATTTCTCTTTTTCAGTAGCAGATGTATTAAGCTTTGAACAGCAGCATGGACAAATTGAAACTGGCAGCTTTGTTGCATTACGAACAGACTGGAGTAAAAAATGGCCATCACAAACAGCAATGGAAAATAAAGATGCTGATGGGAATAACCAAATTCCGGGCTGGGGACTTGATGCACTAAAATTTTTATTTGAAGAACGAAAAATTAAAGCTATTGGTCATGAAACTTTTGATACTGATTCAGCCAAAGCATTTAGGGAAAATAATGCTTTAAAAGGCGAATACTATGTTTTAGAGCAAGATACTTATCAAGTTGAGTTAATGACCAATTTAGATCAACTGCCAGCTAAAGGAGCGGTTATCTTCAATATTGTAGCCAAACCTAACAATGCATCAGGTTTTCCGGTTCGTTCTTTTGCAATATTACCTTAAGCAATTTATTAAACCCCAAAATCTATATTAATTGGATAGTTAGGGGTAATCTTTTTACCACAGACTAATTTGTAATAAAAAACGGTCATAATGACCGTTTTATTTATTAACTCTCAATTAATTTTGGTGTAGCGTCCAAAGGGATTATAGCGCCACGATACTGAATGACAGTTCCTGCCACTAGATGACCTTGACTGGCTGATTGTGAAGGAGTTTTACCACTTAAACGAGCAGCTAAATAACCAGCACTAAATGAATCACCAGCAGCTGTAGTATCGATAACATCTTCTTTAGCAATTTTATTAGCTGGAACTTCAAAACGACCTTCCAAAGAATCAATGATGCAACTATCACTACCACGTTTTATCACTATTTCCGAAACACCAAAGTTTTTAGTACGCTCAATAACTTGTTCATAAGGTAATTTACCCCATAATAAATCTTCATCATCTAAAGTTAAAAAGGCAATATCAGTGTATGACAAAATATCTGAATAAACGCTACGAGCTAAATCAAAGCTGCTCCACAAACGAGGGCGGAAGTTATTGTCAAAAATAACTTTACCACCATTAGCCTTAACTTGTTTTAATAACGCTAATAATTTAACAATACTTTCTGCATCCAAAATCGCGATACTAATACCACTTAAATAAACATAATCACATTTAGCAATTTGTTCGGTAATTTTGGCTGTTTCGGCTGTTTTTAACCAAAATTTAGCAGCGGCATCATTACGCCAATAATAAAAAGAACGTTCACCTTGCTCATCAGTCACAATAGAGTAAAGTCCCGGCATTTTATCAGCCATTCTTTGAACTAGATCAGTTGAGATATGCTCTTTTTGCCAACTATCAAGCATTTCTTGGCTAAACGGATCGGTTCCTAAACCTGTCACATAGTGAATCGAAAAATCTTTATTGGCGAACAAACGCGATAAATAAACCGACGTATTGAGAGTGTCACCACCAAAATTACGAGTTGTTGAATCTTGTTTTATCGAAAGTTCAATCATACATTCGCCAATAACAGCGATATTTGTAGCCATAGCGTTACCTAAAATCCATTCTTTATCATAAATAATTCAATGCAATTTTTACCACAACTTTACGAACTTTAGCAATCTTATTATCAACAGCACAAAGCGGTTTATGAACCTCATTGGGTAAAAAAACAATAAAATCGTTAGGCTGTAATACTAACATAGTTTCTTCGTTAGGCGTTTTGATAAACGCAATATCATTTTCTGCTATTTTATCATCTAAAACTTGAGTGTGTGGAGGCAAAGTACAAATAGCCATACCTTCTTGCCCCTCTAAAACAATTTGCACATCAATATACTTTTTATGATATTCAGGATTAGCGTCATGAATATATCTTAATGAATTATCAGACACCATAAAAAACATATTATCACCATCGATATCATAACGACCAGCTGGTGTATTGCTATTAACGTTGTCCTTCACGTATTCAATTGATTGTTTAATTTTGGCCGGCAAGTATGGAACTAAATCCAAATGATTAACATTACCTAAAATCATACTTAATGCTCCTTCACTTATAAATTGATGCAATAACTAGTTATTATACTCTTCTACATACAACTATATGGAAGAATAAAATCTTTAGGCAAGAGTATATACT
>NZ_NASN01000090.1:0-2712 GCF_002142015.1 Gilliamella sp. A7 | reverse complement strand
TGATATGCAAGCGGCTATTTCTCAGCTTGAAAATGCGCTATCGATTGCCAAAGCCTTACAAAATGCCGCAACCGAATCTGAAGCCCATGTGGCAGACACCGACAGTCAAGAGCAACTAAAAGCGACATTAACCCAGTTAGCCCAAAGTGGCATTCTTGCTTATG
This sequence comes from Gilliamella sp. A7, assembly GCF_002142015.1. NCBI lineage: Bacteria > Pseudomonadati > Pseudomonadota > Gammaproteobacteria > Orbales > Orbaceae > Gilliamella > Gilliamella sp. A7. The sequence goes on along the minus strand of NZ_NASN01000090.1, from coordinate 2,548 downwards.
CACAAGAAGGTATTGCGTTGACCAGTCCGGAAAACATTCAACTGTCCACGTCGAACAGTGTATCGGTGACCAGTGAAAACCAAACTGACATCAATGCGTTAAAAAACATTACCATCTCATCAGGTGAATCCATCGGTCTATTTGCCCAACAATCAGGAATGAAAATCTTTGCTAATCAGGGTGATGTTGAGGTGCAGGCACAAAATGCCAACCTGAATATGGCCGCCAAGCAAGATATTAAAATAGACAGTGTCGATGGAAAGCTGACAGTTACCGCAAGTAAAGCGGTGACATTAATCTGTGGTGGTTCATACATCAAAATTAGCAGTGCTGGGATTGAACTGGGCACGGCCAATAATGTTTATATAAAAAGTAATGCATTGCAAAAAATGGGACCGAAAGCGATACAAATGGATCAGTTAGTATTACCTTATCTTATTGGCAATTATGCAATTAAATTCATATGTAAAGATGAAACAGGAAAAATTTATATTAATGAGCCGTATATTGCAACATTGCCAGATGGCCGTAAGGTAAAAGGTCAGACAGATAAAAATGGATATACAAAAGCATTTTATACACAAAATGAAAATGAATCAGTAACATTAGAATTTATTAGTAGGTAAGATAAAATTATGCCGAATAATACTAAAATAAGCGTAACACATGTAGCACAAACAAGTGAAATTAATAATGGTAATGTTGCCGTTAAAGAAATCACATTAAAAAATTTGCCCAAACCTTTATTTGTATTATTTGCATATGGAGGAAAAACCGGACGTCATGACTTCGAATTGGCCGCTGATTATAAAAAAAGACGATTACAAAAAAAATATCCAGAGGCCGAAATTCGAATTATAAAAGGGTTTAAGTATCCTTCTCATTTTAAAGAAGAATGGACTAAATTATATAATGAGTTAACCAATCCTGAAACAGCTAGTAAATATGCACTATGGCAAGTTCACTATTTTGGTCATGGGGGAAACGATTCGCTTAATTTAGAGCCAGAAGGTGGAATAAAAAATGCGAAAAATAAAATTTTTTTTAATAAGCAAGATAATATGGAGTGTTTACCTTGGCATCCATATGAGGGTATTTTTGTTTTGCACTCTTGCAGAGGCGGTGCTTATGAAGATAGTTTTGATGATAACATGATCAAAGAACAGATTTGTTTGGCTAAGAGAATTTCTGAGCGACAAGAAACCCGTTGTTTAGGGCAAACTATTTATGCCAATTATGCTATTGATCTATTTCAAATTACTAAACTTCCAATTATTAAACCTGATTTAATTGAATTAATAGTAACCGCAGGAGACGATGCCAAAAAATTTAGATATCGACCTTATCGCGCTTTTAATTATGTTTGTTCTGAGTACACCGATATTGATCGTGTTTTGTGGGGATATGCTCTATTAACCGGTGATACATACCGCAAAATGTCGAAGAATAAAAAAAACTATGAAGAAATGGAACGTGACTTAGGTGTTGAAAATCCTAGCTATCCTATTTATGAAGAAATAAAAAAATTGAGCTCTAAAGATCAAATACTTCCTTGTCGAGTATTTAATAGGGGAAAATTAGAAGAGCGCATTGTAGAAGTAGATGTTTTTAATCAAAATGATATGGAGTATATCTAATGAATAACTCTACCAAAATAACAAAGAAGATCCCCAAAAAATTGATAGCTATAGGTATTTTTTTCATTGTCAGTATTGTACTTTTTCATTTTTATAATTCAATAAATTTAGATAATAACTCAATTCAGCAGGACAATATAATTATGGACTACACTATTTACCCGTCAACCATTCCTGAAAACCAATTATTACGTATAAAAGAAGCTAAAGAACTATATAGCCGAGCATTCGACGATCAAATATTTTATACTGTCCAAGACCCTGATGAGTTAGTAAAATTTATCAAACATGCTTGGCAGTGGGATAAAAATGCAATGCCCTATTATTATGATCTTCTTCATTGGCATGACTTATATGATGAAAATGTTAGAGAAGACGGTTATATATCATTTACTGAATTTATGAAAAAATATCGCGATCAATTAGTTGATGACACTGGCAAACCGTTAGTTGAACCGGTGGTATTTAAAAATCGGGATATGAAGAGTTATTTATGGAATAAATTCGCTGATTTAAAATACCCAAAATTTGCTTACGAAAAAGGGGGGAAATTTAGTCCATGTAAAGGCAATAAAAATGAGGAATATCTTCCATGCACTGATGAACAATTAAAAGAGAGTATTAAATATTACAATTATGCTTTAGAAGGTGGTTATCACTGTTATGAGCATTTGACTGCACGAATGCTGTTTCAACAGGGCTATCATTATAAAAATAACGATTTTGAAAAAATTAATAAATTAACCGAATATCGTAAATCATTAACGCCAGAAGATTTAAAACTGGCAATTGATTATACCGAAATAATGGCTGAGCATAGCTCAATTATTGGTATATTAAGGGTCACTGAAGCCTATTTATATGGTTTAGGGCGTGAGCAAGATCTCGTAAAAGCCTATGCATGGACACTA
>NZ_NASN01000009.1:0-68942 GCF_002142015.1 Gilliamella sp. A7 | reverse complement strand
GCTAACTATCTATTCTTGGTATTGAAGTTTAAAATATATCCATATTCATAAATTAGTATGAATATTATTCAAGTTCCAATCTTTTCTTTTCTATCTTTTTCTATTTCATTAATCTTAGCACTTGAGGACAATTACTATGTTTCAATGGCTTTCAAATTGGATTTTAGATGGACTTAAGCATTCACCCGAAATACTTTTATTTCTTTCTTTAAGCTTAGGGTATTTGATTGGTGGAATTCGAATCGGTAAATTTCAATTAGGTGGGGTTGCTGGTTCATTATTGGTGGCAGTGGCATTAAGTGTATTTGGTGTTACTGTCGATGCTGGCGTTAAAGCTGTGCTTTTCGCCCTATTTATTTATGCTGTCGGGTTCGAAAGTGGACCACAATTCTTCCGTTCATTAGGAGTTAAAACTCTGCGTGAAATCTTTTTAGCGTTATTTATTGCTGTTGCTGGTTTTGTAACGGTAGTAGTTTTAGCCAAATTATTCAATTTAGATAAAGGCCTTGCTGCTGGTTTAGCTGCAGGAGGATTAACACAATCCGCTATTATGGGTACAGCATCTGACGCGTTGACTCAGTTAGGTTTAAGCCCAGACGAATTAAGTAGATTACAAGGTAATGTGACCATTGGTTATGCAGTGACTTATATCTTCGGTTCACTTGGGGCTATTATTGTCTGTGTAAATATTTTGCCGAAAATTATGGGGCGTGAAATTAATGATGATGCAATTCAGGCCGAAGCAGAACAGTTACATGGTTCGCTTTTATTAGGTAATGGCCAGAATTTTGCTTTGTCTGATGTAACTGGTCGCTTATACCGAATTACTAATAAGGTTAATCAAACCGTTGAAAGTTTAGAAAAGGTGATTAATGGTATTAGTATTGAACGAATCAAACGTGGCAATCGTATTATTGAAGCTGCACCTGAAACCTTATTAAAAGCCAAAGATATTATTTTAGTTGTTGGTCATCGGGATGCCATGATTGCTGCAGCTGATTTATTGGGTGAAGAAGTGAATTCAGCACAGGGAATGGATGTGGTGATGAATACTCAAGATGTTGAAATGCGTAATACTCGATATGTCGGTCAAAATTTAACGCAAGTGCTTTCATCTGACGAAGTGATGAAGTTAAAGCATGGTATTTATTTAATTGCTGTCCATCGTGATGGACAACCATTGCCATTAAATAATGATATGGTATTTAAGTTAGGTGATGTCATTACTATTTATGGTACTGATGGTGACTTAAGACGTGTAGTAGATAGAATTGGTGCGCCGATTACCAAAAGTGAAAAAACTGATTGGATATTCCATGGTTTAGGTCTTGTTGTTGGACTTATTATTGGTCTTATTGTGATTAGAGTCAGTGATATTCCAATTACTTTAGGTGCAGGTGGTGGTGCATTATTATCAGGATTATTGTTTGGTTGGTATCGCTCCTTGCATCAAACTGTTGGAAATATTCCAACAGGAGCTGTGCAACTACTTAAAGATTTTGGCTTAGCTGGCTTTGTAGCAGTGGTTGGTCTTAGCTCAGGTTTACAAGCCATTAATACGATTAAAGATCAAGGTCTTTCATTATTCTTAATTGGTGTTGTAGTGACTTTATTGCCGATGTTACTTGGCATTTATTTTGGCAAGTATGTACTAGGTTATAAAAATTCAGCGGTATTTGCTGGAGCTTTAGCTGGCTCTCGTAGTGCGAATCCTGCTTTTGGTGAAGTACTTAATAAAGCTGGTAACTCAACGCCTACCAATTCTTTTGCTATTACCTATGCTTTAGCTAATGTTTTCCTAACGTTATTGGGACCATTAGTTGTTGCTTTTGTTTAATTGACATCTCAAACTAAGGATACATGGTTATGAAAAGTAATAATGAATATGCAAAATATGCGAATTTAAGTCCTTTTGAATTGAAAGATAACTTAATTAAACTAGCACAAAGCCATACTGACCGTGTGATGTTAAATGCAGGGCGTGGTAATCCTAATTTTTTGGCAACATGGCCACGACAAGCATTTTTTCAACTTGGTGTTTTTGCGCTACAAGAATCCGAAATGTCATTTTCATATATGAATGAAGGTGTTGGTGGTATGCCAATTAAGGCTGGTTTAACTGGTCGTTTTGAACATTTTGTTCGTCAAAATTATCAAACACCTGGCGTGTCATTTTTAGGTAAAGCATTTTCTTATATTCGCGATCAGCTCGGCCTAGATGAAAATGCATTTTTACAAGAGATGGTGGAAGGTATTTTAGGTTGTAATTATCCTGTACCAGATAGAATGTTACGCTTTAGCGAAGAGGTAGTTAAAGCATATGTGCTTACACAAATGGGAGCACAATATCTTGGTCGTGATGATCTTGATCTGTTTGCCGTTGAAGGTGGTACTGCAGCAATGGCTTATATTTTCAATTCTATGAAAGAAAATAACTTAATCGAAAAAGGCGACAAAATTGCGATTGGTGCACCTATTTTTACACCATATTTAGAAATTCCAGAGCTTAATGATTATCAATTAGTAGAGGTATTAGTTAATTCTGATCCTGATGCGAATTGGCAATATCCAGAAGCTGAATTACGTAAATTAGAAGATCCTACTATTAAAGCTTTTTACTTAGTTAATCCATCTAATCCCCCATCAGTAAAAATTGATGATAAAAGCTTGCAGATCATTGCTGATATTGTGAAAAAACGTCCTGATTTAATTATTTTAACTGATGATGTATATGGCACATTTGCCGATAATTTCCAATCTTTGTTTGCTATTTGTCCAAAAAATACGATTTTAGTTTACTCATTTTCTAAATACTTTGGTGCAACTGGTTGGCGTTTAGGTGTTATTGCTACAGCACGTGATAATATATTCGATAAAAAAATTAAGGCATTGCCTAGCAAAACGAGACAAATTTTAGATAAACGCTATAGTTCTATTGTAACTGATCCTGAAAATCTAAAATTTATTGATCGTTTAGTGGCCGATAGTCGTGCAGTTGCACTAAATCATACCGCTGGGCTTTCAACTCCACAACAAGTACAAATGGTGTTATTTGCATTGTGTGAAATGATGGATACCGATCAAAGTTATAAAGCAGCATTAAAATCATTGATCCGTCGTCGAGCGGCTTCGTTATATCAACATTTAGGACTTACGCATCATACTGATGAAAATAGTGTTGATTACTATACCTTAATTGATCTAGAACATATTTGTCGTGAGCTTTATGATGACAAATTTGCTAAATGGATCTTAAAAAATAAAAATCCATCTGAAATGTTATTTAGAATTGCCGATGAAGCTGGCGTTGTTTTATTGCCAGGTAAAGGATTTGCTGTACAACATCCTTCGGCTCGAGCTTCATTAGCCAACTTAAATGAATATCAATATGCAGCGATTGGTTTATCAATGCGAAAACTTGCTCAAGAGTATTATGCTGAGTATCAAAGTAAAGCTAAGAAAAAATAGTTAATCATTTAGATTAATTCATCTGTCTACATATCAAACCCTAGTTTAACTAGGGTTTTTTATTTTATATATCATTTAACTTGATTATAAATTTTAGTTATTCCTTCTGAATAAAATCAAGTTAATTTAATAATATTGATTTTTTTTAAACAGTAATTTGACAGCTTATTTTCCAATCTATATGATCGCAAATGAAAATCATTATCAACTGTGCGATTCGGATGAAAAAAATAACTGCAAAATTTAATTTATTTAGCTTGTGCCTTATAAGCTGTTATAGCTCTATTGTTCTAGCTGAAAATAAAATTAAATATATCAAGGAAGATAATGAAAAAGATAAATTGGAGACAATTACTGTTACTGGTGAAGGGGTCCAACGTAGTGAATTACAAACTAGTTCAAGTTTAAGTGTTATAACCAATAAAGATATCGAAAGACGTCCCGATTTTTATTCTCTACTAAATGTACTGAAACAAACATCAAATGTATTAGATACAGGATTAGGTAATGATGTACCCACAATTCGCGGCGTAGAGGGTACTTCAGCTCATGGTGCAGTGTCCTTTTTAGCCGGCGTTCGTCCTAGAGTTAATATTCAGGTTGATGGTGATTCATCGAATTATTATGAATTAGCATTTGGCACAAAATCACTTTGGGATATTAAACAAGTCGAAGTTTACCGTGGGCCACAGAGTTATTCTCAAGGCCGTAATTCTATAGCTGGCGCGATAGTTATGCAGAGTAACGATCCCATCAATAAATTTGAGGCAGCCGCTAAAGCGGACTATGGTAATCAAAATAAACGCCAATTAGCCGCAATGCTATCTGGTCCATTAATTGATGAGCAATTACTTTTTCGCTTTACGGTTGATCAGAAAGGTCGAAAGTCGTACGAACATATAGCAAATTATCATCCAGCAGGAGATTCAAGGAAGTTTAAAGCCACCACAACTAATGCTAAATTACTTTGGTTACCTTCGGCTGTACCCGATTTTTATAGTCGTTTGACCTTTAAACATGTAGATTCACGAAATCCTCAAGGTGAATTTAAACCAACAATTATTCGTGATACATATCGTCCGGTTCATAAAACTCGTACTTCGAGCACAATATGGGATGCAGGTTATCAATTTAATGATACATGGGAATTTGAAAATAAAACTGTTTATTCTAATTATATTCGTGACCGTTTTTCGCTACCTTCTGGCGCACCATCAAGAGTGGAAGGTCATCAGTGGCAAGTACAGCCAATTTTAAGATACAACGATGGTTCATATAAAGGTTTATTGGGTCTATTTTATTTAAAGGCACCACAAGATGACAGTATTTTATTAGGGGTTCGCAACCTTTATCATGACGTTACAAACACTAAAGCGGTTTTAGGGGAATTTACCTTTAAACCAATAGATATTATCGAAGTAAATCTGTCTGCTCGTTATGAACAAGAAAAACATACTCGCAACGGCGGTAGTAACTATGTTTTAAATTATCAGAGTAAAACAGATGTTTTCTTACCAAAATTTGATATTGCTTATTTAATCAGTGATGATCAGAGAATTGGTGCCAAAATTGCTCGCGGTTACAATCCTGGTGGTGCAGGTATTACCTTTACGTCTCCTATTAAAATCTACAGTTATTCACCTGAATATCTTTGGAACTACGAGATTTATCATCGTTGGCTTTCAGAAGATAAACGCCTAAAAGTTAATACCAATATTTTCTATAATGACTATAAAGATATGCAAATTGAGTATTCTCATCCACTAGGAACAACTATTGCCAATGCCGATAAAGCTATAACTTATGGCGCTGAATTTAATATTGAATGGCAAGCAACACAAAATTTAAATTTAACCTCTGGTTTGGGCTTACTTAAAACCAAAATAGAAAAATACAGCGACAGTAAAAGTTATAACGGCAATAAGCTAACGCGTGCTCCTGGTTATACATTTAATCTAGGCGGTTACTATAACCTACCATATGGGTTGGAAACCGGATTAAATGCATCGTTTGTGGATAGTTACTACACTGATGCATCAAATAATAGGACATCGAAAATTGATAGTTATTACCAAGCAAATGCTTATTTAGCTTATAACTTTAAACAAGGTCGAATCATGCTTTATGCTGATAATGTTTTCAATTCGCATGAAAAAATTAGTCTTATGTCCTCATCTTCTCGATATAGCACTTATCAGCAACCACGACAAGTAGGTATTTCTGCACAAATAAACTATTGATAAATCAGTTAAATCTTATATGTACGAAAGGTTTAAATTTGTTTTATTTTTTACTACTAAAGAATGGTATTAATGAAAATATTATGACCACAAAATAGGTACTGCAAAAGGAAAATTAGTAAATGAATGACAAAGCAACAATTAAATTACCTAAAAATGTATGGTTATTATTTGTAAGTCTTTATATTACAGAATATGTTGGTATTGGCTTTTTGACTATCGCCTTAGCTCTAATCCTAAGAAAAGATGGCATGGAGTTAGACCAATTAAGTCTTATTCCTTTAATGATGTTACCAATTGGTTTAAAAATTTTATGGGCACCTGTTATTGATAAATATTTAAAAAGACGAATATCTCATTATCGCAATTGGTTATTTATCTCTTTAACACTAATGTTAGTATGCTTAATATTTATAGCTTTGTTAGATCCTATAAAACAGTTTTATATCATTTTACCCATCATTTTTATTTTTTCGACCATGACTGCAACTCAAGAATTAGCCATATCAGGATTAGCCTGTAATATTTTTTTAGTTCAGCAACGTTATCTAATTTCAAGTATCAAAACCAGTGGTTCTATGATAGGTAATATTTTAGGCGGCGGAGTAATTTTACTACTTTATGCCTATATTGGTTGGATGGGTTGTTTATTATTAATTGCTATTTTAATTGGATTTACATTAATTCAACTTTTCTTTTTTGAAGAGTACCGTTACTGTCAAAATAAACCAATATATGAAAATATGGATCCTAAATATTGGAAAGATCTGATTATCATCTGGAAAGGTAGAATTAATTGGTTAATTATTTTGATACTTATGCCGTTTAGTTTCTTACCGGCTTATAATCTATTATCACCAATACTTGTCGATGATGGTTGGGCATTATCAGATATTGCTATTTTATTAAAAGTATTTGGATCCATTGTTAGCTTAGTGGCTGTTATATTAGTTGCAAAAATCCTCAAGCGATTATCTAGGAAACAAAGTTTAACATATTCATTACTTTTTCATGCTTTTGGTTTACTTGCATTCATCCCGATCTCGTTAGGTTATGTTAATATTTTTAATGTCTATTTAGCCTGTTTTCTTTACTTCTTTAGTTTACCTTTAATGTCTATTGCGATTACTGCCATCATAATGGACAACTCAGACAGTTCACAGGCACGTTCTACTGCTTGTAATGCTCAATCAGCGCCAAGTTTTATATGTGGATTTATCGTAATATCACTAAGTTATTATCTTGCACAAAAATTTGGTTATTTTCCAGTTGTAATCGGCTCAATAGTATTGGCATTTTTAAATGCATTTTATGCAAGTCGAACAATGGGAAAATAGTATCAGAATAGGTAGATAGGATAACTTTAAAGCGTAATTGGATGGATAATTAAATTAGTATGCTTATTGCTCAAGATATTGAATACCAAATTCAAGATACCCTTGTTGTTAATCATGTAACGACTCAATTTCAACCAGGGCTTGTCTATGGTATTGTTGGTCATAACGGTTCTGGCAAATCGACATTTATTAAATTATTAGCAAAGCAAATTGCCGCAACATCTGGTGTTATCACATTAGATGAAAAAGAACTGACTCACTATTCACATAAACAGCTCGCGAGAATACTGAGTTATTTACCACAATATTTGCCTACTGACATTAATCTGCCGGTTAAAGAACTGGTTAAATTAGGGCGATTTGCATGGCATGGTGTACTTGATCGCTATACGGAAAAAGATTATAAAATTGTTGATCAAGCATTAATACAAACAAATACTGCACATCTTAAAGAACGCTACTTAAGCTCACTGTCAGGAGGAGAACGTCAACGAGTTTGGTTATCCATGTGTTTAGCTCAGCAAAGTCAATATCTTTTACTTGATGAACCTCTTTCAGCGTTAGATATTAATTATCAAATTGAAGTAATGAAATTACTTCGACAGCTGGCCCAAAAGCATCGAATAACCACTATTATAGTTCTTCATGATATTAATTTGGCCAGTGAGTTTTGTGACCAGCTATTAGCTTTTAAACAAGGTCACTTAATTTTTGATTTACCGACAAAACAGATGATTACACCATCGATTTTACAGAAAATTTATGGTGTTCATTTTGAGATCATTGATCATCCTACTCGAAGTCATAAGGTTGCTTTAGCATGAAGTTCAAAATAACCCTAATTAGCCTTGTGATTGTAAGCTCTATTTTATGGATAACGCATTTACCTGATAGTAATCAGGATTATGCACAATTTGATAACCCAACTAGAATTATCACTACGGATTGGACTATTGCAGAAACATTATTAGCTTTACAAGCACCGTTAGTGGGAGTAGGTGATACAAAAGAGTATGCCACGTGGGTAAGTGAACCTGTCTTAAATGATAATATTGTTGATTTAGGGTTACGATCACAACCTAATTTAGAAGTGATTGCTAATTTAAAACCCACTCTATTGATAAATTCAACTTGGACACAAAATCTGATCCCTAAAAATATTATTCCCATAAATTTAGCTGCAATTGATTTTTACACAAATGAAGGTACAAGTTGGTCGCACATCGTGCAAACAACAGAAAAATTAGCGCAACTAGTCAACAAAACCACACAAGCTCAGATATTGATAAGCCAGACCGAAAAACAGTTTACCGATAATATCCAACGCTTAAAGAAAATACCAAAGCAGTCCTATGCAGTTGTGCAATTTATTGATTCTCATCAATTACGTATCTATGGCGCCAATAGTTTATATGGTGTGGTATTAACCAAATTGAAATTAGATAATGCATGGCAACATTCGACAAATGCATGGGGATTTAGTCAAATTAGTTTAATTGACTTAACGACATTACCTAAAAATACGAGTCTTATTATTGTTAAACCTTATCCAGCTAATGTTAATCAGCAATTAGAAAAGAATTCATTATGGCAAAAGTTGCCATTTAGTCAGCAGGGAAATTATTATATTTTACCCTCCGTGTGGGGATTTGGAGCATTACCTTCAATGCAACGGTTTAGTTATTCATTAACTAACGCTTTAACTAAGCAAACAGTGAATACATGGTGATTGTATGTCGGCATTGAAGAAAATCATCTTAATTAATTTATCTCTTTTTTTACTTGCACTGATAGCAATCGTTTGGATTATTGTGCATGAGTTACATCAGCCTTTTTTGCAAGTTGATTTAATTCAAGTAAGTGTATTAAAACGTATAATTCTTATCGATAACTGGTTACCTCGCTTTACTATGGCTTTATTGGTTGGAGGGGCATTAGGTATTAGTACCATCATTCTACAGCAAGTTACTTATAATCCCTTAGCCTCTGATTCAACGTTAGCTTTAAGTAGCGGTGCTTATATTGCCCTACTGGGCACTCATCTTTTTATACCATCATTATTACTTTGGTTAAGTAGTGCAATGATTGCATTCTTTGGTGGACTTGCCAGTTTACTGCTTGTGTTTATGATGTCTTATCGTAATCAATTTTTACCAATCAGGATGCTACTGTCAGGTTTGATATTAAATTTATATTTGGGAGCATTAGCCACAGCATTAGTTATATTCCATCCTGAAGCGGCTAAAAATATTTTTGCTTGGCAAGCTGGCTCATTAATTCAAGATAGTTGGCATGATGTCAAACAGATAGTTATTGTCTCTTTGATTGCATTTTCCATCCTGATTTTATTATTGCGCGCATTTGAAGTTATGCAATTAGGTGAAACTCAAGCAAAAAGTTTAGGTGTACCGGTAGTGGTGCTCCGTGTTGTCTGTATTTTGTTTGTCGCTTATTTATGTGCTACAACACTAAGTTTAGTCGGGATGATTGGATTTATCGGCCTAGCCGCAGCTACCATGATTAATCAATTGCAGTTAACCAAAGCCTGGCACAAGCTTCTCTTTTCATATACAACAGCAGGATTAATTTTATTATTAACAGATTGTCTTTTAGTTATTATGCAGTTCTATTGTTCTTTTTATTTGCCTGTCGGCACAGTCAGTGCATTTATTGGAACACCTTTATTACTTTATTTAATTTTCAAAGCGTTACCTACAACAATTAGTATATCAAGTAATAACTCTTTAACTCGATGTGATTTATTAACACCTATAAAAACAAGGGGACACTGGATATTAGCGATATTAATAATCTTAATATTATTATGGTTTAGTTTAACAATCAGTAATACACAATACGGTTTTATATCGACTGGTTGGAATCATTCTCTTATAAACATTAAATTACCAAGAATTATCACCGCCATTTCGGCTGGAATCATGTTAAGCACGTGTGGCGTTTTACTGCAATGCATGACCCATAATTCTCTGGCTAGCCCTGATTTGTTAGGTATTAGCTCAGGTGCAGCTATTGCTATTATTGTCACAGTTATGGTGATGGGGTATGACATCATGCCACTTTGGTTGCCGGGATTATTGGGTGCTCTACTGACCTTTTTATTTATTATTGCAATTAATATTAAAAATAAATTCCAACCAGAAAAAGTGATTTTAACGGGAATAGCTTTTGCCGCTTTTTTAACGGCTCTGATTCAATTATTTTTAGTTACTGGCGATCCGCGTATTCAATATTTATTAATATGGTTATCGGGATCAACATACAGTAGTGGGCTACTAAGTAGTGTGGTGATATTTTTAGTAGCATTATTCATTTTATTTATCTTATTGATATTTTCACGACCAATAAGCTTGTTGGAATTGCCAGAAAATATGAGTAATGCATTAGGCATGAATAGCAATATTGTCCGTTTTTTATTAATTGTCGTTTCGACCATATTAATTACTTTAGCCACATTACAAATTGGACCACTTAGTTTCATTGGTCTACTTGCGCCATTAATGACTCGGATTATTGGTTATCATTTCATCCGTAACCAATTACTCATGTCATCGCTAATTGGAAGCATATTAATGATCGCTGCTGATTGGTTAGGTCGTAATATTATGTTTCCTTATGAAATTCCGACAGGAGTTATGGCATCACTGCTTGGTGGGTCTTGCTTTATCTATCTAATAAGGCGTTCTTGATAATGTCGGCTTTTTTGCAAACTTTTAAACCATATGGTCATACTATTTTTGCTATTAGTCATGATAACAATATTTTGAGCATACTGATGGCATTATTGAGGAGTTCAATGATCAACTATATGAACTCAGTTCATCACCAAAAAGGAGAAAACTATGAGTTATTCAACTCATTTTAAACCTAAAAATCGCATTTTAGCTTGTTCTATATTATCTGTTTTACCTATCATCGCATATGCTGAAACAACCGATACAATGGAAGTTGTTGGTTCAATGGCTAAAACAGGCACGGTCAAATTTTATGATACGCAATCAACAGATTCTATTGATGAAAAGCAGATTAAAGATAAAGACTATAAAAAAGTTGACGAAGCACTATCTTATACTTCTGGCGTATTGAATAGTTCATATGGTCATGATGGCCGAACAAATTGGTTGAAAATTAGAGGTTTAGATGCTTCTTTTACTTTAGACGGTATGCCTCAATTTACTTATAGTTATTTTGGTTCAACACCTGAAATTTTCGGACTGGAAAAAATAGAAATATTAAAGGGCGCAAGTTCTCAACTATATGGTTCATCTAAACCTGGTGGTACTGTCAATATGATAACCAAACGCCCCAAAAAGGCTCCAGCTGGTGAAGTTAATGTGTTTTATGGAACACATGCACAAGTAGGAATAAATGGAGATTATAGTGGCATATTAACTGATGATATACGATATCGAGTAGTGGGTGCCTATCGAGATGAAAATGGACAACAAACTAAAACTGGATTAAAGCATTATTATTTTGCGCCGAGTTTAACATGGGACATAAATGAACTAACTTCTTTAACTTTATTATCAAGTTTTCAACGTGATTTTGGCATTCCTGAAAATGGATTTTTCCCTGCTTATGGCACGCTATTTCATTCTAAATATGGGAAAGTAGCAAGGGATACTTATTATGGTGATAAAGATTTTGATAATTTTAATCGTAAATCAGAAACAGTCGGTTATGAATTTAGACATCAATTTAATAATGGATTTGTTTTTACACAAAACTATAAATATGCTCATCAAGATTTAGATTTATCAGGTGTTTATGGTATGGATTTCACACCAACAGTTGATGGAAAAAATTATTCACGTTTTGCATATTCTCAAATAGGTATTAACAATACTCATACAATTGATAATCGCCTTTCTAAAGATTTTGAATATGGAAATTGGCGAGACACATTATTAATTGGAATTGATTATTTAAATACCAATATGAGTGGAAATAATTTTAGTGGCAGCGCTAGTACAGTGAATCGTTTTAAACCAAGATTAACCCATTCAAATATTACAGGTAGTTATTCGCCTTTTAAATTAAAAGCACAAGAATTAGGTGCATATGTACAAAATCAACTGACTTTTGATAATAAACTGATTTTCAATCAAGGTATGCGTCATAGCAAAATAAAAAATGATGGATACTGGAGTGGTTCTGATTTTAATCGTGATTATAACCACAATGCCTACAATGCAGGTTTAATGTATATTTTTGATAGTAATATCGCACCTTATATAAATTATTCAGAATCATTTTTGCCAGTGTATGGTTATGATAGTGTCAACAAAACAATGTATCGACCTTATGAAGCAAAACAGTGGGAAGTAGGGGGGAAGTATGAGCCTGATTGGTTTAATGGTACATTCACTCTGGCCTATTTTGATATTAAATCTCAGAATTCATTTGTTTCTAATGGGACAGGGCAAGCATCACAAACATTAGAAACACGCAGTAAAGGTGTAGAGTTACAAATAAAGGCTGATATTACTAAAAGTATAGATATGGATTTTGCTTATACTTACACTCATGCTAAAACAGATCAAACAGTTTCATTGACAACACGTAGTTCATTAATTCCAAAACATGCAGCTTCAGCTTGGGTAAATTATAAATTTGATGGTCAGTTTGATGGGGTAACTGTTGGATCAGGGCTTCGTTATATTGGTAAAACTGTTGATGAAGTCTATTATCCAAATGAAAGTGTACCTAGTTATACCTTATGGGATGCAATGGTTAAATATCAGTTTAATAAATCATGGTCAGTACAAGTTAATGCAACTAACTTAACCGACAAAAAATATATATCAGGTTGTAGTTATTGGTGTTATTACGGTGCGGAACGCAGTGTGGTTGGAACGCTTAGCTATAAATGGTAGCTATCAACTTTAAACTAATAAAATGCAAACAATTGTTTGCATTTTTTATACTATTTAAAAAGGTATCATTAAAATAAGACAGTTAGAAAGTTCATCCTTTATTTTTGGTTGCAACAAATAATCTAAATATGCATTTCAGTAAAGACCGCCATTTATTGCATTTCAATTTGGTTATTGTAGAAATGTTTGGCGCTCAATATTGCCAACAAAATGGACAGATAAGAGTAAAAAACAGATATTTTTCATAGAAACCCGAATATAAATAATCTTTTAGTAAATAAATGCTAAAAGCAATGTTTCCCTTTAAAAAAACTCACTTTTTTGGTGTTTATTGATAAACTAATTATCAATAAACTATATAATCGTAACAGATATAATATGTAGTATTGGTTTTAATTTTTTTATTTAGGAAAAAACGTGCGAGCTTTTTTTCAGCAATCAAATTTTACTGATGGAGCACTAGCTTTAGCGCTTTCTCCTGCATTGACGCCAACAGGTATTGTTAATCATCCGGTATTTTTTTCAGGTTTTGCTCTTTACCCTCAAATTATTGCAAGAGGATTGCTTGTATTAGCAGACATTACTTCTACGAACTATTTCCAGTATAAGCCTGAGTTTCAAAAAGATCCGGTACTTTCAGCGCAAGGTGATCGTGTAAGAGCAGAGTGTTTTTCTGCCTGTAATGGGGTATATGCACGTTTAGATTTATTAAGAGAAGGCCTTGATGGAGAGATTTATCGAGGTACTACTAATGTTGATATTGGTATTGGTTTAAGACAAGCTCTTGCTAAGGTTAATAGTAAAGACAGACTTCATTTAAATATAGGTGATCAAGGGTTAGTAACACGGTATATAGAGGATAAAGGCAATCATCTCAAAGGGTTAGATAAAATCATTTTACAACGGCCTGTTCAAATGCCTAATCGGTGGATAAGAGCTTTAGGCAATATCGCTGAAATCCATAAAAACATGAAGCCAGTTTTTACAATAAAAGGACCTCAAGCACAAATGTTTGTGAGTACTCTACCTAATGTAACGAGTAAAAATCAATCTGGTTGGCTTGTACTATCGCGTTCAGGTATTAAATTAATGTCTAGAAGCGATACGCATAGTGTTTATATATCTGGCTTGCATCGTCTCAATGCACTTAAACGTCTAATTACTAATATTATAAGTTTAACCTTTTACTGTTTGCAAAATAACGAGCAGGGGCCATGCATGATTGAAGTAAGCCTTTTGGGCGCTCGTTTAACACTCAGCTTAACAGCTGAAGCATGGCAAGGATATTCTGGTGAAGGAGCATTGTTAACCTCTTTAGTTTCATCAGCAGAACAAAAAGATTCAAAAATAGTGAATGATCTTTTACAGTTTGATGCGCTTATTAATAAAGAACAATTGTCAAATGCTTCAGCATTAGAGGATTATCGCATTGAGCGGGCACTTGCTTATCTTGCCGTTTGTGGAAAACTTGGGTTTGATGCATATGAAGGTTCTTATTTTCATCGCGAGTTACCAGAAGATCCGAACCGAGTTTTAAAAGATAACCCACGGCTTATTGGTGCGCATAAATTAGTTGATCGGATCGAAAAAATTGATGAGATGACATGGATAGTCAATTCTACAGATGATAGTTATCGAGTGTCTATTCCTACAAATCAATTGAATTGCAATCCTCAATGTACATGTAGTTGGTATCTTAAGAATCAACAGAAAAAAGGTCCCTGTAAGCACGTTTTAGCTGTACAAATCAAGGAAGGTATTTATGAACGCTAAGCTTGAAGAAGCCGTCGCTATTTTTAACTCTTTGGGATGGGAAAAAGTAACTATAGATACCATATTACAGCAACCACTAGGAACAAAAGAACAACAAAAAATTGCGCTGAATGGTCTAAAAAATGGAGACTGGGAGCGTCTTATTAAAAGAGAAGCGAACAGTACTTACACCAATGAAGGATATATTGAATGCAATCTCAAACATATTACATTGTATGCTATTAGGATTGGAGTTTCTATCACCCGTGCTCTAGAGTTCGCTTATTTTGCTGATAGGCCATTATTACTGCCTATTATTAAGGATAAGGGTGAAAAATATGCGACTAACTTTATCAGCAAAGCTTGCGTATCCAGAAGAAGAGTATTTGAACACTCTTCAAGCGTATTTGGTGATATTGCAGTTCAACTTGTTGATCAGTTAAATTTAGCTATTCCTGAAAGCTACGAATATATGAAAGATTGGGCCGTTTATGCTGCTTTGTCCATGGGATTACCTGCTGAAGACTATTCTAGAGCAGTATCGACACAAGAGTTACCAACACAAGAACAAATAAAACGCAGGTTTTCTGAGCATATTAAAATAGGGATTGCCGTCAATGTACCTGCAACCGGACCATTCTTTTCTGTATTTATCGAAGGTGTTAAACAAGGTTGGCTCTCAAAACACGATGCAATAGAGTTTATCTTTTTTGCGTTAGATAATGCTATTCGACCTGGGGATAGAAAGGTTTGGGTTAGTGCTATAGATGAGTTGGGGATAAGTACTACAACGTTACATGAAAGAGCAGCAATTTTGATTCCTTTACTTGCCAAAGGTGAATCAAGTGTAATTGCAAAAATTGCGCCTATATTGATTGAGAATGTTGATGATGAACTTTTTAATGAGGTAATGATAGCCTCATTTTCAGCAAAGGTTAAATCAACAAAACAGTTAGTTTTAAAAACAGCAATGACAAGAGTAGCCCCTAATTATGTAGCGCAACTCACACCATGGCTGGCGATATGGTGTGACGATAAAGATAAATCTATTGCAAAGTTAGCTCGTCAATTGGCTAACCATTGGCAACTCAATTATGCACAAATTGAAGAAAGTCATACACAGGACATTAAACATCTTTGGCAAAAAACACCCTCTTTATGGATATGTCCTCAATTTGATTGGGGAGAAGTTACACCTCAAGCACTAACAGAGCTTGCCAGTGAACTGGTTAATCGAAGAGAGTTTGTTTGTGATACTGTTGCTGAAAGATTTTTAGCTGTTGCAAATAAGATCGCTTATACCGATCCTCAATCGGCTAAAACAAGTTTGGCTGGATTGAAAACAATATCTTTTGATGTGCTATTTTATTTAATTGCTTGTTGGGTGAAAGGAATCGAACCTGAAGGCTATTGGGGAGCTGATCAGAAAGATATGGTACATGAAGTATTGCATGCTCGTAATTATGTAGTTTGTAAAAATTTAGATCAATTACCTTGTATTTTATCAACTCCCTGTAAGAGTGATCTTTCAATTACAGTAGATGATCTTTGTAAGCGATTAGAAAAATATCAGAAAAATAATATTGATGCACTTGAAGCAGATATATTTTTAGCTTTAACTCGTTTGGATACCAAAACACAAAGTAGTAAAAATTTAAACTTATTAAAAACGTTAAAGGTTGATGTCATTTTACAATCAGGTAAAAAAATGCCTGTTAACGCTGGTGACATAGTTTTAGCCTATCTTGATTGCCCTGTAAAAGAAGTTTTATTAGATTATAATGAGGAATATTTTGGGGATATAAAAATTCCAACCACCCCATCATTACAATACTTTCCTAAACGGTTTGATTCTTTAGCTGATTTGACTACTAGTGCATTTTCTGTGTTTCCGCTCTGGGGTGATGCGGCTATACGACTGAGTGTTTCCTCATTCAATGAAATGGAGCATGCCAAAGGACTCATTTTTAGGCAAATTGCAAAACGGCAAATACCGTTAACTGCTGGTGTTGCAATGAATATTCTCGCTGCACAGCGTTCAGCATCACCTCGTGCTATAGCTGATATAGCCTTAGCCGTGAATGAGGCATGGGAAAGAGGTTTACTTATACCAGGAATTGCTGATGTTTTCTTACTAGATTGGATAAATAGCACTCCTTCTAAATTAGTGAGCTTAGTTGCAACGCTGTCAAATATTGCTCAGCAAGGGCTTTTATCAGTTGTATGGCCAATTTTAGACGAATTAATTTTAGCCTCTTTAAAAGCGCCGAGATTACTAGTGGGAACTGATGAAATTGTAAATGCTATGGCAGAATTTTTACCTGAAGTTCAGTTTGCAGTTACCAATGGACTTGCGTCGCCAAATCAACTGGATCTTTTAGGATTGAGAACTTTAGCTGAAAAAACAGGCAGTTCACGGGTAATCAATGTAGCAAAATATATTATTACTCAATTACCAGACATTAAATTTGTTAAATCAAAAAAATCTAATAAAGTTAATATAACTGATTTTGATAAAATTTGGCCTAAAAAAGAAAAAAACATTCCGGTACTTGATGATGGCGCTATTATATCAATTGATTTATTTGAGCAGAGCAAATCTAATTCCGCTTTCATTTTTACATTGAAACTACCAGATATTAATGACCGAGTTTTTCATATAGTGAAAACAAATTGGTTTTATGATTTAGAAGAAGGGCAATGCCAAGCATATCCAGCCCCCATAGAACACCCTAAATTTACAACGGATAGCCAGAAAAGTGTTTATTTGCATTGGGATAATGATAAAAAAGCCTTACTGGTCAGCAAATATCGAAATTGGTTAAAAAATGAAGATGGCCCATTGTCTAGTACAAAAATACCAGCATTATCAAATGTTTCATTATTTCTAAATTGGCTAAGTAATAAATATGAACCGTTATCTAGTACAGAAATACCCGCATTATCGAATACTTTATTAATGGTTGTTATTGGGCTTCTTGCTCAAGATGGCGAGGGTGCCTATTTTGCTGAAAATTATGTTTTAACGGGTCGCATTGATGAAGGAACTGTTCGTAGAGCAATTTTACTATTTTTAAAAAATCCCATTATAAGTCCTGCAAAACTTATTAGGTCATTAGAAAAAGAAATTAAATTTTTACCGCTACTTTGGCCTATTTTAATTGAATGTGTTCGTTTTGTTGGTAATCTCGTTAGTCGAGGGGAAAAAATACCAGTCTGGACAAATCGTATTTTAGATATATCGTTACAGTATGCTGCTTATTTGAAAGAAGCTGCATTGCGTGGTTACATAACAAACAAAGATGCTAAATGGGAAGGTCTGCATGAAATAGCTTCATCAAAATTAAAGTCAACAGCGGTGGTGAAAGCAAAACAGTTGCAAGAAGATTTAAATATTAACCTTTAATCAAAGATTGTTTCAGCACTATTAATTCTATATTTATTTAGTTATTTATAGTGCATTATCAACTTTAATGCCTAAGTAAGATGTTATATTTTTGAAGTAGTATGTCTATTTAGATAATTGTTTTTTAATAGAATGAACCTTAAGCATAGCTAACTCCTTTATCTATAATCATCCAAACGAGAACAGTTTATTAATCCCCCAAATATTAATGTGATGGTATACACTCCTCAATTATTTTTACAAATAAATGGTAAAGTGATACTACAGGGAAGAAGAATAACTAACATAACAATGAAAACGACTTATCCTGAAATCAGCAAGTTTAATATTTTAAGAAATTTAAAGAATATTGGCAGGTTAAATATAACTATTTAATCTAGGCTTAAAAGTTACATTAAATCAGTAAAAACATTACTTTCAACTACTCCTCATATACGCATTAATATACCAATAATAGAGCAGAAAACTCACACCAAGCAACAAGACTTAGAATAAATTGAAATCGTTAAAATAAGTACCCGAGTTTCTATCTTGCTTTGCTAATATTTACGATTATTTTAACAGTGCAAGGTAATTATGCTCAGCTAAAACCTTTCGAATTTTAGCTAAACGTAGATTTAATGAATGGAATACTATTAATCAATTTGTACCTAAAATTCAAAACTATAGATTAACAGCTAAATTAAAATACATTGTTAAAGATTAATTTAACGGTACCAGTAATCGAAATAAATTAAAAAAACATCTTGGCAAATTATTTTATGCGGTTTAACATAAAGCGTGTTGAAAACTAAAAATTTGTGAAATTGAAAAGGAATTTGTATTGTATTAACTAAATTAGTCTATCCATCGGAACAGGATAATTTTACACAATAGCGGAATGTAGACCATAGAATAAAAAATAATTTTACATAAAAAAATTATTTATTTTGCTTTAATAAATATTAAATTTAATAAGGAAAGAATATGTCGAACAGCTATCAAAATGAAGTTCCTCCTGCTCGTGTCAATATTCATTTAGATCTCCATACTGGTGGTGCTAAAAAGAAAATTGAATTACCTCTAAAAATTTTATCGATTGGTGATTATGGTCGTGGCAAAGATAAACGCCCATTATCTGAAAAAGAAAAAGTATCAATCAATAAGAATAATTTTGACGCCGTCTTAAAAGATTTTCGACCTGAAGCAACAATTAGTGTTCCTAATACCCTAGCTGATGATGGTAGTGATATTAGTATCAATCTAGCATTTGAATCAATGAGTGATTTTTCCCCCGAACAAATTGCTAAAAAAGTCCCACAACTTCGATCGTTACTGGCTATGCGTAATTTATTAAGAGATTTAAAGTCAAATTTGTTGGATAACGCTACATTTCGGTATGAACTAGAAAAAATCGTCAAAGATGAACAACTATCTGATGAACTTCGTGCTGAATTAGAATCAATTGTATCCCAAAGTACTAAATAAACATTTTTAATAAATCAGTTTAGCAACTTTCAAAACAGGATAGCTGTTTTGATGGCAATATAAGAGAAAAGTTATGACAATACAAAAGGAACACCAAAATACGAGTAAAATAGAGTTAGACGATAATGGTAGTGTTTATCAGTCTTTATTTAATAAAATCAACTTAAATCCGATTGAAAAAGTAGGTGAAATAGATAAATATGAAGACAATGACGTCTTGTCAGAATCTTCACAAGATGAGCGTGTTACGATGGCTGTTAACATTTTGCTCAAATTGATTCAAAATTCCTCTCAAAAAATTGAAAAATTGGATAAACATTTATTAGATTATCATATTAGCCAAATAGATCAGAAATTAAGTCGTCAGCTTGATGCTATTATGCACAATGAAACATTTCAAGAAATTGAAGCAACATGGCGTGGGTTGAAGTTTCTCGTCAACCGGACTGATTTTCGTAGGAACGTAAAAATTGAATTATTAGATGTATCAAAAGAAGAGCTTCGTCAAGATTTTGAGGATGCGCCAGAAATTATCCAAACAGGTTTTTATCGACACACTTATATTCAAGAATATGACACTCCAGGTGGAGAACCAATCGGTGTAACAATTTCAAATTATGAATTTGATCGTGGTCCACAAGATATTGCTTTATTACGCAATATCTCAAAAGTTTCAGCTGCAGCACATATGCCATTTGTAGGTTCAGTAGGCCCTAAATTCTTTGGTAAAGAAACTATGGAAGAAGTAGCTGCAATAAAAGATATTGCTAACTATTTCGATCGTGCAGAGTATACAAAATGGAATAGTTTCCGTGATACAGACGACTCTCGTTATGTGGGGCTTACATTACCAAGAGTATTAGCGCGTTTACCTTATGGTCCTGATACTGTGCCAGTGCGTAGCTTTAACTATATTGAGGATGTTAAAGGCCTTGATCACAACCGTTATTTATGGGCTAATGCTTCATTTGCTTTTGCTGCTAATATGGTACAAAGCTTTATTCGCAACGGCTGGTGTGTTCAGATTCGAGGACCGCAAGCGGGTGGATTAGTTGAAGATCTACCAATACACCTTTACGATTTGGGAACGGGTAACCAAGTTAAGATTCCAACAGAGATACTTATCCCAGAAACACGAGAATTTGAATTTGCAAATTTAGGCTTTATTCCTCTCTCTTTTTATAAAAATAGAGACTATGCATGCTTCTTCTCTGCTAATTCAACACAAAAACCAGCGCTTTATGACACAAAAGAAGCTACAGCTAATAGTCGTATTAATGCACGTTTACCTTACATTTTCTTATTATCACGTATTGCACACTATTTGAAGGTTATTCAACGCGAAAATATTGGTGCAACAAAAGATCGCCGAGTATTAGAACTTGAATTAAACAAATGGATTAGTAACCTCGTTACAGAAATGACTGATCCTAGTGATGAAGTTCAAGCCTCACATCCATTACGAGAAGCCAAAGTGATGGTTGAAGATATTGAGGACAATCCGGGCTTTTTCCGTGTTAAAACTTTTTTAATCCCTCATTTCCAGATTGAAGGAATGGATATTAATTTGTCGATGGTATCACAGATGCCAAAAGCCAAAGCGTAATATCATTTATATAAAAACTGGGAGTGTTAGGACACATGAAAATTTTTCGTCCTTTATGGAACGAAGGCGTCTTTTTGACGCCTCAACAATTCCAACAACAAATACTGTGGAACCAATTTTCCTCACAAAAATTAGCCGCTATGTCGGTGGCTAATCCGTGGGGCATTGAAAAACTGATAATTGATACACAAGCACTGACGGTAGATCGTCTTAAAGTCGAATCAATCAGTATTCGTTTTCCTGATGGTGTTTTCATTAATACCGATGTTGCCGATAAGTTACCGGAAATCAGAGCACTTAATACCGATATACCAGTTGAACTTGAAGAAGTTACTGTTTTTGTGGGCATTCCGTTATTGTTGGCTAATGGTGGAAATTGCTTGCAAGATAATCAACGTCTTGAGAGCCCCTTGCGTTATCGACAAGAATGGATTGAAGTGACCGATCTGTTTGGTCAAAATTCTGAAACCATTGCTGTTGAACGTTATGCCTTGACATTTTTATTCGACTTTGAAGACCATAGCGATTATTTAACCTGCCCGATTGCAAAATTGAAACGAGATCTTAATGGCCAATTTGTTCTTGATTTTGACTACATTCCACCATTAATGAATCTATTTACTCAAAGTGGAGCATTATTAAAAGAGTTAGAGCTTCTTTGTGTTCAAATACAAGCAAAACGTCAACGATTGATGGGTATGCGTCATGAACGCAATCAACAAATGGCTGAATTTGCGATCGCTGATGTTTCTTTATTTTGGCTTTTAAATGCACTAAACACATTTGAACCGCAACTTAAATTCTTGCGGGATAATCCGACTATTCATCCAGAAAATCTTTATCAAACGCTAACCGCATTAACAGGGGCTTTACTCACATTTTCATTGGCGAATGATGTTGATGGTATCCCAACTTATCAGCATACTACACTTAATGATGTGTTCCCTCCCCTTTTTGAATTAGTACGCAATTTATTAGAAGAAAGTTTACCATCTCGCGTGATCAAAATTGATTTGGTTCATGACAAAGATACGTTGTGGACAGGAAGATTAAACGATTCTCGATTGGTTGAAGATGCAGATTTTTATCTCTCTGTTCGTTCAAGTATGCCGGGACATCAATTACAGTCACAATTTCCAATTTTATGTAAAGCTGGAGCACCTGATGATGTAAGGCAGATTATACATTCAGCTTTATCGGGAATCCCATTAAAAGCGCTGAGTCATGTGCCCGCTGCTATACCGATGCGCTTAGAAAATCAATATTTTGCATTAGATCTTTCACATAATGCGGCAAAAAATATGTTGCTAACGCGATGTTGTGAATTTTATGTACCGAGGGCAATGCCTGATATTTCATTGGAATTATTCGCGGTGTTGCGATCATAGGATAAACATTATGAGTATAGAAACCCAAAAACTGGTTATTGATGAGTTGCTAAGAGATTCAATCTTAGTTGTAGTGCAACTAAAAGTCAAAGCAGATATTCCTTCTGGGCATAAATTATATGAGCTTTGTAAACAGCAAGTAATAACGGTTCGTGACAAATTGTATAACGCTCAATATAGCCATGATGTAATTGATGATATCAGTTACGCTTTATGTGCATTATTAGATGAAACGGTCTTGCTTTGCCATCGAGATAACCCTAAAAACCAAGACTACGATGAATGGTTAGGTGCACCATTACAAGTTATTTTTTTTAATACTCATAATGCTGGTAATGATTTATTTGAAAAAATTCGAGCACGTTTGAAAGCGGATATAAAAGAGATGTTAGTGTTGAGTTGTTTTGACCGAGTATTAGGATTAGGATTTCAAGGTTGTTATCTTGATAAACCTCAAATGGAACGAGAGCACCTCATTTTAGCATTGCGCGAAGCTGTTCGCGAATATGAACCAGAACAATCACACCCAATAATTGAGCAGACACAAACTTATCGGTATTGGGGGCGAAAAACCCTCTTATTATCTTGTACTGCATTATCGGTTGTTGCTGTTGTTGCACTCTATTTCATATTAAATGATCAACTTGATACATTGATTCAACAAATTGTCGGATAAGAAGGAGTTTTATGAGCGATTACCCTAAGCGTATCCAAATTATCTACGCGGTCATATTGAGCTTATTGCTACTGTTTGTTTTCTTACCGATAACAATTGGTTGGAAGATTATTGGCTCCATTCTAGTTGTAGCAATTGCCAGCGGATTATTATGGCGAATGCAGCACTACCGACGAGTACTTGCTTCATCAACAGAAAACATTCAGTTTTTGACACAAAAACTTGATTTATTGCCAGCAAGACAACGTTATCGTTTACCAATTTTATTGGTAACTGGGAGTGCGGCAAAAGATTTTTTCCCTCACGATTTATCATTGGCAGAATCGAATGTGTTGGTCTCATCTGAAGCGGTTTGGATCTATGTTGATGAGTATTCACATCTTCCCATTGTTTATGATTCATTAATCGCTAAATGGCCGGACATGTTAGGGCGAGTAGGCATATTTCTTGCTTTTGCTCCCGAATTAGAAGATAAACAAGGATTATTGATCGCTAAATTACAAGCATTTCGTCAATCTTGGGCTGACACATGTCGCATAGCAAAATACCAAGTGCCCGTCTATTTATCAGCACATATTGGTTTTAACGATTTAATTTATGATGAACAAGATCCATTGCCGATTTACTGGTTTCAACTGGTCAATAAACGCCTATACTTACTTGATCGTTATTTATCACCTATTAATAACTGGGTAAATGACATCAAAATTGCTTCAGATGAACGAGAGCGACGTTTGAGATTACGCCCTTTTTTGAATGAAACGCAGTCTTGGATTGAACGTATTGTATTAGCGACGTTAGTCGATTCAAAACAACCTATCGCTAAATGTGAACCAACTGCTATGGCGATTTATCCCACTAATCAATCCGTCACCGACGATAATGTGATGCAGAAATTATGGAAAGGCTTGACCACATTGCCTCTCCCAAATACACATAAAATACAAGAAGCCATCAGCCCACCTGATGCATTAGTAAAATCTATGCCTATAGCATACCCATTATCGCCAATTTGTACGATGATCTGTGGTTTAATCATGATCACATCTGTTTTTGTAATCGGTTGTTTGGGTGCGTCGTTTTGGAATAATCTTAAATTTGCTTATCAGATACAAAATGATATTCACCATTACAAGCTCATTTCAATGGAATCTTATGAAGAAAAACGGCAAGCGCTTGAACAATTAAAAGATGATAGTTTCATATTAAATCAATATCTAGCGCAAGGTGAGCCGGTTCGTTTAGGAATGGGACTTTATCGAGGGCAACAGTTGGTTAAACAATTAAATATTGCAATGAGTGATTATATGGCAAAACCACCAGAGCCTGAAAAAATCATTGTCAAAGAAACCGAAGTAGTGGTCAAAGATCCTCCTCCCATTATACGTTTGGATAGTTTATCACTTTTTGAAAGTGGCCAGTCAAATTTAAAACCAGAATCAAGTAAAGTATTAATTAATGCTTTAGTGGAAATGAAAAAGCAGATCAATGCCAATCAAGGAACAGGATTGCTTATTTTAATTACAGGTCATACTGATTCAACGGGTGATGAAAGCAAAAATATACAATTATCATTAGAGCGGGCGGTCGCAGTAAGAAACTGGATCATAAAAACAAGTGATATTCCTGAAACCTGTTTTGCAATACAAGGATATGGAGCTAAAAAACCGCTAGTAGATAATGATACATTAGAAAATAGAGCGAAAAATAGACGAGTAGAAATTAGTTTAATTCCTCAAATATCAAATTGTATTTTGGCAAATGAAAATGAAAATGTGTAAAAACAACAACAAAAGGAGTTAATACCATGGCAGTTCCAGCATATATGTTTTTAAAAGATGACGGCGGTGCAGATATTAAAGGTTCTGTAACCGTAGTCGGTCGTGAAGGTAGTGTTGAAGTGGTTGAGTTTGACCATAAAGTCTACATACCGACAGATGGTAATACAGGTAAACTAACAGGAACTCGTGTCCATAAAGCACTTGAATTTGTTAAAGAAGTAGATGCTTCATCGCCTTATCTCTATAAAGCAGTGACAACTGGTCAAAACTTAAAATCTGTTGAAATTAAATGGTACAAAATTAATGATGCAGGTCAAGAAGTTGAATATTTCAATACTTTAATGGATGGCGTGAAAGTAGTCTCGATTAAACCTGAAATGCATAACATTAAAGATCCAACCAAAGAACAATATAATCATTTAGAACGTATTGAACTGCGTTATGAAAAAATAACGTGGACTTACAAAGATGGCAATATTATTCACTCAGACAGTTGGGTTGAAAGCCGCGGCTAATGTCGCATCGGTTGAACCTGTTGAAAAACAGGTTCAACCATTATTGGTTTAACAATGAAATAATAAAAGGAATAGTAATGATTGCGGATCCCTCTGTGTTATTAAGAAGACTAAATCCCTATTGTGCAAAAGCACTTGAGTCTGCGGCTGGATTGTGCCATACACGCGCACATACCGAAATCACACTTGAGCATTGGTTATTAAAATTATTAGAACAAGGATCTGGCGATATTACGGTTATTGCAAGGCACTATCAGCTTGATATGGATAATGTTTGGCAAGGATTACTCAGCTATTTGGATTCATTACCGCATACGATTAATAAAAAACCCAGTTTATCATCATCGTTGATTGCTATATTACAGTCAGCATGGTTAAAAGCCTCATTAGAAGATAATGAAGACATGATTCGCTCTGTGCATGTTTTACAGGTACTGCAAAAAATGCCTCATTGCTTAAAAGCACAACAAGCATGGCCATTGTTGAGTTTATCCGTTATCTCATTACAAAAAATGCGTTCAATGTTAGATGAAATGTCTGATGAAAATCCGAGTAATCAATATAGTTATTCAACAGATGAGATCACCGGATCTCCAGATCAAATAGATAAAGATTCCCAAACGAATACTCGTGTAAATGAAATACAATCCAAAATGTCGCAATCGACCGTTTTAAATACACGTTCTAAGCAGAATCATCATCAAGCAGCACTGAATCGCTTCACTGAAGATGTCACTGAAAAAGCCAAAAGTGGAAAAATTGATCCAGTATTTGGTCGGGATGATGAGATTCGGCAGATGGTGGATATTTTATCCCGTCGTCGTAAAAATAACCCCATTTTGGTAGGAGAACCAGGAGTAGGGAAAACCGCACTAGTTGAAGGATTAGCATTGCGTATCGCTGAAGGTAATGTACCAACCAATCTTAAAGGTGTTAGTATACTTACGCTTGATCTTGGTTTGCTCCAAGCGGGAGCTGGCGTTAAAGGTGAATTCGAACAAAGGCTGAAAAATGTTATTGACGCAGTTCAGCAATCTCAAGTACCGATATTATTGTTCATTGATGAAGCTCATACAATCATTGGTACGGGTAATTCTGCCGGAGGTGCAGACGCTGCCAATTTGTTAAAACCAGCTTTAGCAAGGGGAGAGTTGCGAACTATTGCTGCCACAACATGGTCGGAATATAAACAATATTTTGAGAAAGATGCCGCACTTGAACGACGTTTTCAAATGGTTAAAGTCGATGAACCGGATGATGAAAAAGCTAGTCTTATGTTACGCGGATTAAAATCACGATATGCGCTGCATCATGGCGTTCATATTCTTGATGAAGCAGTCAAAACCGCAGTTTCATTATCTCGACGTTATATTAGTGGTCGTCAATTACCCGACAAAGCCGTTGATTTATTAGATACAGCATCTGCCCGTGTCAGAATGGGGCTGGATACGATTCCTGAATCAATTACAAAAATTGAAGCTAAAATTGATGCACTCATTATTGAAAAAGAAGCCATTGAAGTTGATGTTTCCCTTGGCGAAACTGCCTCAACAACGCGTCTAATTGATATTGATAGTCAATTAAGCCAATTACATCAAAAATTAACATCTGTGCAAACTCAATTCGAAAAAGAAAAAAAACAGGTTGAAACTTTAATTGAGTTGCGAAAAAAACTAACACCTACTGCCGATAAAAAAATACGCAAACAATTGGTCGAAGTTCAGAAAACATTAACTAAACTGCAAGGTACTGCACCTTTATTGTCGTTAGACGTGGATAGCCGAACGATATCTTCTGTCATTGCAGACTGGACGGGTGTTCCATTAGAAAGTTTATTAAAAGATGAACAAAGCCATTTATTGACACTTGAGGACGATCTTCGTTTACGCGTAGTAGGGCAAGATAATGCGTTGTTTGAAATTGCCAAACGGATTCGAGCTGCTAAAACAGGACTCACTTCAGAAGAAGCGCCGATGGGGGTATTTTTGCTCGTTGGGCCTTCAGGTGTAGGTAAAACTGAAACAGCTTTGGCTCTGGCTGATACCTTATTCGGGGGGCAACAATCGCTGATTACAATCAATATGTCTGAGTACCAAGAAGCACATACTGTCTCCCAACTCAAAGGATCGCCTCCTGGCTATGTCGGATATGGGCAAGGTGGTGTTTTGACTGAAGCTGTCAGAAAACGACCTTATAGCGTGGTTTTATTAGATGAAGTTGAAAAAGCTCATCGCGACGTGCTTAATTTATTTTATCAAGTTTTTGACCGTGGGTTTATGCGAGATGGAGAAGGTCGGGAAATTGATTTTCGCAACACATTAATTCTTATGACGTCGAATTTGGGCAGCGATGAACTTATCGCTCTTTTTGAACAAATGCCTGATGCAGATGTATCTACTCAGCAAGAATTATTACGTCCAATTATTCGAGAACACTTTCAACCAGCACTGCTTGCTCGTTTTCAAACTGTTATTTTCACACCGCTAGCAAACGATTCATTACGACATATTGTGGAAATGAAATTAAACAAAGTGGCTTCACGGTTACAAAAACATTATAAAATCGATTTTAATGTGGGCGAACAACTCTACGATCAATTGGTTTCTGCATGTTTATTGCCAGATACTGGCGCAAGAAATATCGATAGTATTCTGAATCAACAAATTTTACCAGTGGTATCAAGCCTTCTCTTGCAAAGAGATAGTCATCATGCTGATACAACACAAACATTAATTCTCGATTTTGATGAAAGTGATGGCATTGTACTTGAGTGGGCAAAACAGTCAAATCAGAAGGCAAAATCGAAAAAAACACAGACAACTAAACCGACAAAAGCGGTTTCCGTGAAAACCATCAAAAATAGTAATAAACCAAAAAAACAAGATTAAATAGAGAGAGCAATATGGCACAGACATTTAATCAACTGACCAGTCAGTTAGGTAAGAGATTGGCTGACGGATTATCGACCGTAAGTCATAATCGCTATATATTAATGGTTGATGTCGTGTTAAATCAGCTCGCTTCGTTTGCCTTTAAACCGATTAGCTCCAATTCATTAACTGAGGCGTTGAGCTTGCATAGTGCTCAAGAACAAACAGATACCTTAGATCAAAAAGAGAGTGAATCTAATGATACTATAACGCTCTCAGAAGCGTTAGCATTAGTGGAGCAAGATATCGACGAACGAGTACTATTATATGTCTAGTCATTATCAAGTATTAAAAGGCACGGTAAGTCAATTAATCGTATACGATGACGAAGAAGAGATGCGTTCAGATCATATCGGTTTAATAAACCTTATTGGAATTATTATACTCAGCTTCTTTGAAGTAATCGTCTCAACAGCATCCGCACTTGGTTCATTAACCTGTGGCAGTATAAAAATAGCTGGGCAAGGTTTTTGTTGTTATATTGGTAGCAAATGGGGGGAAAGTAAACTGGTTGGTATCGGTTTTAAAGACGGTGATTATATTGAAGCCATTGTCGAACCACAAAAAGATAATACCTATAAAACCTATGCCGTACGAGTACCGCAGCAACATGCTTACTTTTTTCCCCGTTCTGTTGGTACTACTACTTTACATTTTTTGAAATATTGCTCTATTTTTTCTGGCGGCTTTAGTGTCGTAATTTTATCTATCGGTTTATTGATAGAATTTTTTTCAAGAGATTTCTTGAATTATCCGTGTGATTTATTTTGGTTTTTTATATTTGTATTTATTCTGCTTATTTTTATATTCTTTTTTATGTTCGGTGGTCATTACTCTTTTCTAAGTAATAAAATATACGCCATTTGGGGTTATCCTAAACCGTGGCTATTTAATAGTGTCAAGGAAAATCTTCAATTTAAAAAAATGAACCGTGATGGCGATCCAATATTATTTGATGACCCGCAAACTCCAGATTTTAAAAAGCTAATCAAATATAGTCCTTATGCCGATTATTATTGTCGGACGCCAATTTTACCAGATTGGGTAACTGTGTTAGATGAAAGAGGTAAACACCCTAAAAATGATGTTGTTATTATACGAGATGAGACATAGCTACAATAGTTGAATAATAGGATGAGCCATTTCATTCACGTTTATAAAAACAAAGGTTATCGATAATAAATAAGATAAGTAACATGGAGTAGCAAAAATGGGAAAAAATGTGGTTAGATTAGGTGATCCAACAACACATGGTGGAGCGGTAATTTCGGTTTCATCAACAATGATTGCTGAAGGCAAACCTGTTGCGTTGGTTGGAGATCTAGTGAGTTGTCCTAAAAAAGGGCATGGTGTTAACAAAATTATTGAAGGATCTCAAACTTGCTTCTCCGATGGTAAACTTGTGGTAATCGACCAGTGTTTGTGTGAGTGTGGTTGTAAAGTACTTTCTACCATTAATAGTGTGGTTATGGAGTAATATTATGTCTTGGCCTAAACCTAAAGCGATTGATACATTAAAACCACCGGTAAAGTTACATTCTGGGCGATGGTTTTTATTTTTTATAATATTGATATTTATTACTGGCATGATACTTGCTTTGATGTGGCCAAATAATAATTACAGCAAACAATGGACATTTTGGGCTGGTACAATATTTATATCATCAATGATTGGGGGTATTGCGATTGGTATTCGTTTTTATCTTTATGGCCTAGCACAAGAAGAATATGAAATATGGCAACATGAGCAGAAACATATCGCACAAAATTGGCAAGCATGGGCAATGAAATCATTAGTGGTTCTTGATAGTTATTATCATTTACCTAATCAAATAACAATACAACAACTATTAACCGATAGTGCTAATTTAGAGATTCAAATCAATAAATCATTAACATTTGATGATACAGTAGAACTCCATCAGCACATTGAAGATCTGTTTTTTTCTATCCATCATCAATTATCTATTATCCCTGTGACTGAGACCATCAATATCACTGTGTATTCATCTAATGACGCTTACAATTATGTCGATGATGATATCCATCGTGCCTATAAAGCAGTAAAAATAGTACAACCTTATACACTCACTCATCAGATTATGCCTTCTGCTAATCCCGACAAATTGACAGAATGGATTGATTCGACTCAAACTGGCTTACAGCTAGTGATTATCAATAACACTATTTCATCAGGTACTGCTTTCTTATGTGCTTTTTTATTGATGGATAAACAACATTATCTTGATTTAGCAATTGATATAGCACAAAGTGAAATATTACGACCTATGGTAACTGACGATCTGTTTATCGGTGTTAATCAGATGGTTGAAATGCAACCTGCAACACATCAAATAAATCAACTATGGTTTGCCAACTTGGATCATAAACAAGAAGTCAATATTGCAAAACAGTTAGCTGAATTGAACATTTCTCCAGAACAGATATATAAATTAGAAAGCCTCGTAGGTAATCAAACAGAACTTTCTTATTGGCTTTCATTGGCGCTAGGGTGCGAGATGGTAACTAAAACAAAACAAAATAATTTAATTGCTGCAGTAAGCCATAATCAATGGCTATTTTCAGTGGTGACAACAGTGAGTGGGGAATCATAAATGAAAAATAAATGGAAAAAAATTGGATTAATTTTCATTATATTATTGGGCGCCTTATTATTCGCTGTTGGTCTCTTTTTTTGGGGAACTTGGTTAGGTTACCCGACAGTAGGACAAAAAATTGCCATCTGGTTACAAGCGATGCTATTGTTATTGGGTTTATTATTGACACCGATTATTATTACAAACAGTCGTAAAATATGGGCAAAAGATAAATCCAAGCGTGAATCATTAAATCCAATTGAACACAAAAAATCAGAAAAAACACTGCCATTTTCCGAATTTTTAGATATAAAAAAGCAGTGTCGATATCGTTCAGGATTGTTTTGGCGTTATAAAATTCGTAAATGTTTAGTATTGGGTTCTTCTTCTGATATTCAACAATTATTACCTAATTTGACTACTGAACTCTGGCAATTATGCGATAATACTTTAATGATTTATGGTGGTGATATTCAAGATGAATTGAATACTTCATGGTTACAAGCGTTAAAAAAACAGTTTTCGCGTTGTATTCCTTTTTTCCAAAAACCTCTTGATGCATTAATTTTAGTTCTACCTAAGCATTATCTTGACAATACCCGACAACAACAATTAGCACTTGAAAAGGGCATACTACAACTGCAAGCTCGTAATAAAGCCTTAAATTGGTCCGCGCCAGTTTATTTAGTTGCGGGGCAAAGTTGCGAATGGTCACAGGTTGGACGTATGGAGCAAAGTGTTGGTCTGCTTTTTCCATCATTAAAGAAAGAGACGATGGAATCTGTTGTGGTATCACTGAATCAATTGGCTAAAGAATGTTGCCAACGTGGTGTGCAGCAGATTAAAAAAAATACCCATTACTCTTTTTTGCTTAAACTGAGTCAGGATTTAGAGAAATGTGATATTAATAACATTACACGCTATTTAACGTCGCTTATTTCATTCCCTTATTCACCACGTGTTCGCGGACTTTTTTTTACACCTTATCAGTTATCTCCAAAAGAAGAACAACCGCTTTTTGAACATTATTTGTCAATGACACCAACATTGCAGTCAATTAGCGATGATGCTCAATTACAATTAGGGCGACGAATGGGCATTCAATGGGGAACGGTGTCTTGTTATGCTTTACTTGTGTCCATGGCAGTGACTGGCGTGGCATTACTCACGTCATATTACCGTAATGCTGCCCTAATTGATGATAGCTTTGAACTTGTTAAAAAAGTCGATGATTCTGTTACACAAGATTATGTCATTCAACTACAAACACAATATGAGTTGCAACAACGATTAGAACAACTACTTTATCGTCAGGAACAAGGAGCGCCGTTATCTTATCGATTTGGATTGAATCATAATGATGCTTTGTTAAATAAATTATGGCTTAGCTATCAAGTAACCAATTCGCGTAATATTGCTACAC
Source organism: Gilliamella sp. A7 (assembly GCF_002142015.1). Classification (NCBI taxonomy): domain Bacteria; kingdom Pseudomonadati; phylum Pseudomonadota; class Gammaproteobacteria; order Orbales; family Orbaceae; genus Gilliamella; species Gilliamella sp. A7. The sequence continues at coordinate 36,459 of NZ_NASN01000009.1, read as the reverse complement.
CATTTTATAATCATATGACCGACTACCTAACTGTGCTCACAGGGTTACCTCCAGATGATCCAAATCGCATAAAATTAGTCGATTCGGCCTATGATGTATTAAAAGCCTATTTAATGATTAACCATCCTGACAAAAGTGATGGAGTATATTTGAGTCAATTTGCCACAAAAATATGGCGAGCGCCTAAAGGCATCAGTGATGGCGATTGGCAGCGATTAATGCCAGAATTAGTTCGGTTTTGGGGACAAACACTCAATTTACATCCTGATTGGGCACAACAAAACGATCCTCGTTTAGTCAAAGATGTTAGGCAAATTTTAATTAACCGAATTGGTGTTAAAAATGCCGTTAACACGCTTTATCAAGAGATAATTCAACGAGCCAGTCAACATCATGCAAATCAAAATCTGAATCAATTACTCGAAGGATTAGATAGCCGGTTACTATTTTCCAGTGATGTTGACATACCAGGTGTATATACTAGAAAAGCATGGGAAGAGACAATAAAAGATGAAATTGAAGATGTTGCTAAATCACGGCAAGAGCAAATCGATTGGGTGTTAAGTGATGGTGAAAGCAGATTAACAGAATCCATATCACCCGAAACACTAAAAAAACAGCTCACAGAACGATATTTTAGTGAATATGGTATGGCATGGTTACATTTTTTAAATACTATTCAGTGGAATCAAACTAATAATGTTTCAGATGTGATAGAACAGCTAACTCTACTGGCAGATACTCGGCAATCGCCTTTAATTGCGTTAATGAATGTTGTTAAATACCAATCAGAAGTGGCTTATAACGGAGGTAGCTTGTCAGATAATTTACTACGGTCTGCTCAAGAGTTAATAGGCAATAAATCACAAACTGGGTTACCAAAAAATAACGATGCCTCTAAACCATTAACGGCTATATTTTTACCCATAACTAGTTTGCTTCAAAATGACAATACGAATGAGCTTTCTTTGCAAACATACCTATTACGAGTTACTCAGGCTCGATTAAAATTGCAAAATGTCACAAATAGTGCCGATCCTCAATCAAGAATGCAAGAATTGGCAAAAAGTGTTTTTAAAGGTACTTCTGTCGATTTAACTGAAACGCGAGATTATGGCAACTTAATCGCGGCAAATCTTGGTGAAGAATGGTCTGGTTTTGGCTACAGCCTATTTAAGCAGCCGTTAGAACAATCATGGCAAGTTGTATTGGCACCAGCCGCAATGAGTTTCAATAATACTTGGCAAGATCATATTGTGAGTCAATGGGAAAAATCTTTTGCCGGCCGTTACCCGTTTAAAGATAGTGAAAATGAAGCATCATTAGCTGAATTGGCTCGCTTTTTGCGCACTGATACTGGAATTATTGATCGTTTTATCGCTAATGAATTAAATGGTGTATTAGAAAAAAAAGGTGGGAGCTGGGTTATTAATACCGCAAATGCTCAAGGACTTAATTTTTCTCCAAAGTTTATTGAGACACTGACACTCTTTAATGAAATTTCGGCAGAATTATTACCATCGGGGGATGTCTCTTTTTCATTCGATTTAATGCCTCGAAGTGGCAACAATATTACTCGAACCCAATTAGTGATTAATAAACAGAAATTGGAATACTTCAATCAAATCCCTGTATGGCAAAGTTTTAATTGGCCTGGTGATGGATATTCACCTTATTCACATCTTAGTTGGAGCAGTGACACATCTGGGCTACGGCTTTATGGTTATTATAGTGGTGATTGGGCATGGGTACGTCTACTCGAATCAGCATCAGTAAAGCCTTTAGATTCAAGTCGCTATGAACTAGTTTGGAAAGCACCGGATGAACGTAAATTAAGGTTCATTTTACGAACACAGCTAGGGGGTGGTCCATTGACCTTACTGAAATTACGTAATTTTACGTTACCACAAACCGTATTTGAATGATAATTAATTTAAATAAAATAATGGGTTATTTTTATGTTTAGTCAACTATTGAGTCGTTTTTTGGGACAGCAAGATTCTAAAGAATCAATGACTCTGCAATTAAATCAACATTGGGTAGATTGGTTACAACCAATTAGTCCGGACAAACCGGCTGGTGAAGATTTAACGTATTATGATTCTTTTCAAGAAATCAAAGAAGAAATTACCAAACTGTCAGGTGTTAATTACACGTTGATTACAACGGAAAGCGAAATAATATTGAAACAAAACAGTAAAGATATTCGTGTTGCTACTTATTATTGTTTGGCTCGTTTACATCTCGATGGTTCCGAAGGATTTGCTGATGGTCTTGAGTTGCTTGCCGGATTATTGGATAAATTCGGCTCGTCGATTTACCCTTCACGTCACAATATTCGTAAAAATGCCATAGAGTGGCTTGCTAGTAGCAAATTTATTGATGAACTCAATAAATTACAGCCGATTCCAGAGACGTGTTTAACGCGCATTATTGTTACATTAAATTGGATTGATACCTGTTGCAAAGGGTTGTTTGTTAGTGAGGATCTTAATCATCCGATTAGTTCTCCTGATTTGACCGCATTGGTTAATTTTTTTACTAATGGACTAAAACAACCTGTCAATGTAAATAAGTCTGAAGAAAATATCCCCTTATCAACGCCATCTCCATTATCTGTACCAAATAGTGTTGAAGGTGAGGTAAAAATTAGCTCTCAAAGAGACTTACTTGAGCAAGCACGAAAAATGGCATCTTTTTTACGTGAAAAACCAGAAGGCTACTTAGCCGCAGGACGCTTTTTACGAGTTGTTCGTTGGGATACTATTGTTGATTTACCGCCAGCTGATTATCGAGGTAAAACACGATTACCCGCACCAAGAACCGAGCTTAAACAACAAATCAGTCGTTTAATTATTCAACAACAATGGCTACAGCTTTTTGAACGAGTCGAAGGCGCTTTTATGGAAAATGCTAACCACTTCTGGTTAGATTTACAGCGAGCGACGATAATGGCTCTAAAAAAAATGGGCGAACCTTATCAATCCTGGGCTGATATCTATCTGACCGATATCGGTTTGATGCTTGAACGTTTAAATGGTATTGAACATCTTTGTTTTGAAAATGGGATGCCGTTTGCTGACGATGAAACATTAAGTTGGATCGCTAACAATGCACGTATCCATCATTTAGATGATGGTGACAGTATGGCCCCAATTGCCATTTCGGGCGAAAATGATTGGAATGAGATTGAAAAACAAGCGTTAGAACTCGCCCAGACCGAAAATTTAGAGAAAGCGTTTCAATGGTTACAAAATTTACCGTCGCTACGTTCTCCCAAACAACGATACTTTTTGCAATATACGCAAGCACGAGTTGCAGAACAATTTGGTGAGCATGATACTGCACTTAAACTTTTAAGTGGGTTAAATGAACAACAGCAATGTATTACATTACTACAATGGGAACCGGAATTGTTATTCGATGTAAAACGATGTTTATTGCGATTAGTTAAACAAAAAAATCAAGTTAAAGACAGTAAAAAACTTGATGTCTCTAATCAAATTGAACTACTGCAACATGAATTAATGCAACTTGATCCAGCAAGAGCATTGAGTTTGATGTAGTGTCATTGATTGTATTTGCAGGGGAATAACAACATGATAATAAAAGAGATGAATAATGGATGATTTAATTCTACGCTATTACGAATCAGAGATGCGCTATTTGCGAGAAGCAGGAAAAGAATTTGCGAAGATTCATCCTGATCGAGCAAGCCAATTGAATTTAGATCGTGTGGGTGACCGCGATCCTTATGTCGAACGCTTATTTGAAGGTTTTGCTTTTTTGACTGGACGATTACGTCAAAAAATTGATGATGATTTACCTGAACTTACTGAAAGTTTAGTTAGCCTGCTTTGGCCACATTATTTACGCTTAATTCCTTCATTATCGATTGTTGAGCTTACGCCTGATTATGCAACGTTGTCACGGCTTGAAGTCATTTCTAAAGGGTTGAAAGTGCAAAGTGAACCACTTGGTCAGGTAGGCACTAAGTGTCTTTATCGAACAACCCAAGACGTAATTTTGCAACCCATCAAAATTAGCCAAGCTAAATTGGGTGTCCATCATGATGGACGAAGTATCATCACCTTGCGTTTAAGTTTTGGTGAGTTAGCTGATTTTGAACAGCTTGATTTGTCTAAGTTACGACTATATTTAAATGCAGATGGGCCTATTGCATCAACACTGCATTATGCATTAACCCAACAGGTTGCGTCGATGCATTTACGCTATTCAACTGATCCTGAAAATCGGATAGCAGTGCAAGGGAAAATAACATCAGTTGGTTTTTCTGATGATGATCGATTATGGCTAAAACCAGATAATGCTTTTGCCGGGTATCAGCTTTTATTAGAATATTTTGCTTTTCGCGAAAAATTTATGTTTGTTGATCTGCATGGATTAAATATTAATGAAGTACCTGAACATTGTAGCTACATTGATATTGAGCTAGTTTTGAATCAAAGTTGGCCAAGTGATATGCCGTTTGATCATGATAATATTCGTTTGCATTGTGTTCCTATTATTAATCTATTTGATATGGAAGCAGATCCGATTATTGTCAACCAATTAGAGAGTGAATATTTACTGCGCCCATTATTGCGTCAAGATGGGCATGTGGAGGTTTATTCTGTTGAGCATGTTGAAGCCATTACCCGTAATGGGCGTTATCGTTATGTACCCTTCACCAGCTTTAAACATCGAGGTGGTATGTTAAGGCATGATGCTCCAGAAAGATACTATCATACCCGAGTTCGTAAGGGTGCATCAGGATTACATGAAACTTGGTTAATTCTAGGTGGTAAAATTTGGGATAAAGATGAAATATTTGAAACTGAAACATTATCATTACAAATAACCGGAACAAATGGTATGTTGCCTCGTAAAGCATTACGAAATGCACGTATTGATGAGCTTTTTCAAGCTCAAAGCAGTATAGCCCATGTTCGAAATTTGTGTTCTCCAACATTACCTTGTTATCCGCCAGTAGAAGATCGCTTTTACTGGAGAGTTTTGTCTCACTTAGCACCTAACTATCTCTCATTAATGAATGCCGAAGTATTGCGTGGAACTTTGGCATTATATGATTGGACTGATAGCGAACTTAATCGCAGGCGGTTAGACGGCATTGTTGATGTATCTCATCGAATGATTAAGCGTATCGAAAAAGGGATGTTACAACGAGGTATAGAAATAGAAATTACGCTTAATAGTTATCAATTTGCTGGTGAAGGCGATGTGATGCTTTTTGGGGAGTTGTTGCATCAATTTTTTGCATTGTATGCCGATGTTAACTTATTTACCAAATTGGTTATTATTCTTTTACCAACAGGACAAAAAATTGTATGGAACCACAGCAAAATATCGAAAACAGCCCTTTAATGCAAACACTTGAAAATGTGTTGCCAAAAATGAATTTCTATCGTTTTTGTCAGCTGCTTGAACAGATGTATGCAGATGAGCCGGTACTTGGTAGGTATGAAACTCCAGCAGCAGATCCTTTGCGTTTTGCTCCGTCCATTGATATGTCTTTTCCTGCTGGTGAACTGAAATATATCGAAAGAGCACCTTATATAAATCGGCCAACTACTGTAAGAACTCGATTTTTAGGATTGTATGGGGTTGACTCCGTGCTACCTCTTGGTTTACTTGATAATATCATCCGTCGTGAAGAAAATTATCAAGCGATGACCGATTTTTTAGATATGTTTAATCATAGAATCATTACACAGTTTTATCGAATCTGGTTAAAATATCATTATCCGGCAAGTTTTTTAAGTGGAGGTAAAGATCCATTATCACAATGTTTGCTAGGATTGACGGGGTTGGGTATAAAAGGGACAGCTGAACAAATTGGTACCCCATCATCTCGTTTTTTTGCATTATTAGGTTTGATCACACAAAAAACGCGGACAGCGGATGGAATTGTTGGGTTAGTACGTGTTTTGGTAAATGATGCAAAAGTTGTTGTCAATGAATTTTATCCTATTTGGCAATCAATTGATAACCCAGCTAAATTAGGTAGTAAGGAACAATTAACTCTAAATGGAAGTGCGGTTTTAGGCTCTCGTTTAAGAGAGTGTAATCAAACTATTCATATCGCGATAACTCCACAACATAAAGAGCAAATTGCTGATTTATTACCAGGTGGGCAATTACATTATGATCTTTTGGCTTTGTTACGAGCTTATTTAGGTTACCAAGTTGATGCAAAAATGACACTTTATATTCAACGTCATTTTTTACCACGTTGCAGGCTTACATCGAAAAATAGCCGATTAGGCCAAACAGCATCATTTACTAAGACCTCTAAAAATGGTGGACTTACTCAAGATGAAATTGCTGTAAATATTGGGTATTACTCTGGAATTGATTACGTTGCATAATAAAAAGGAATAAGTATGAGATTAATTTATACATTTATGATTAGTGTATTATCCATTGCGTTAACTGGATGTGGAATTGTACAAAGCGCATATGAAGGTACAGTTGACTTAAGTAATTCTGTTTTTTCATGGGATATTAGGACAATACATTTAGATATTACTGCGAGAGCCGAATTAAATATGGATGATGATAATCTTTCTTCGCCAGTCGTCATTCGCATATATCAGTTAAAAAATGCCGATATGTTTAATTCAGTGTTTTATGAAGATCTAGTTAATCAAGATAGTGATGCATTAAAGGAATCATTACTCGAAAGTAAAGAACTGATTTTAAAACCAAACACGTCACTTTCTGTTGATATTCCTTTTGATAAAAAAGCTGACGTAGTCGGTATTGCCGCACTTTATAAAGCCCCGAATTTGAAAGAAAATAGTTGGCGACTTGTGTTAAAACGTAGTGATTTGAATATCATTAAGCCGCGTGAGATTATTGCAAGTCAATATACAATTACACTACAGGATGAAAGTAAATGAGTGCGTCATTATACGATATTCTTTATGGTTATTTTGAATCAGGTATCCCCATTGATGATGTTGCCGAAAATGAACAAACCATTATAAGTGTTATGGATAATATTGAACGTATCTTAAATAGTCGGGCTGGTGCAATAAAACATATGCCTAACTATGGTTTGCCTGATATGTCAACAATCTTTCAAGCCTTGCCTTCATCAGCTTATATTCTAATGAGAGCAATAGAACAAACACTATTAACGTATGAACCAAGAATTTCTTCAGTTGATATCAATTTTGAAGAAAAAAACAATGACACCATGGTATTGGCTTATGAACTTATTTGTCATTTAAAAGAAGGTGGACTAGTGAAGTATGGGACTTACTTTATGCCTGATGGCAAAGCCTTTTTAAAATATACACGTAAGGGAATAAATACCCACTAATATTAGTGGCATTCTTAAGCGTTTTTAGAGTACTTCAAGTTAACTCATCTTTTGTATAATCATACAGATGAAAACAAGTAAAATCTATTAACGTCATCGTTATCCAGTCGCTATTATTAGTCATTGGGTTTGGCTCTATTATCGTTTAACCTAAATTGGCAGAAAACGCTATGATTATTTCATTACTCATGTCAATAACAGATAAACATTGATGTTGGGGGATTTACTAAGTGTTTCCATCGAATCGGGGAAATAGGGTAGTAAAACAATCTGTCCTGCGATGTTGCCCAAAGGTCAAGGCTCAATAATATTGAATATCATGATGTAAAACAGATATTGGCAATACCGTTATATTGCTTTAAATCTTTAATATCAGCCTTTTTAGTTGGTTTGACATACAGTTTCTCCATTTCAGTTAATTAAAAATAGGAATTATTTTCACGGAAGAAAGTACCTTTTCCGTTGGGTTAAAAGCTTTTATGTTCCGGCTCTCAATCATTGTCTTACGATGACACTGACTCACCAGAATGTCTCTAATTTTGTTTTCACTGATTATGCTCAGTTAATAAGCAAGATGTACTCAATGAGTGCTTGCCATTCTTGAATAATTTGACTAATACTCATGATAATTAAAGATTTAATCCAAATTAGATCTCGTTTTTTTTATTCATATTTATTACAGTTTTTTTCCTAATACTGTAAATTACGCGAACTAATCTTACATTAAAAGATTATACTTTCAGGCAAAGGTTATTAAACAGAAAATAGACATTAATAAAAAGCACGACGAATAAAAATAATCGCTAATCAATAACTAATTCAGGTGAGATAATAATTTGCTTAATAGAGGATTGTTTTTGCAGTAACGTATAGGCGGCTTGACGACCAATTTCAATCGGTTTGTTGTCGACGTAACTGATTAAATTTTTTGCCATCTGTATTTCGGCTTGTGTACCAAAACTCATTATTTCTACTTGTGGTTCCAAATAGCTCACCAATCCCCCTTTACCAATTGTTCGACCAAATTTAGATGCACTCAAAATTAAAGATAGCGTTGCAGACGTATCATGACACAAAAAAGCGGTAACGTTGGGATGTTGTTTTAGCAAAAAGCTAACATCATCCAATAATTCTGGCCGTTCATTAGGTACTATCCATTCTGATCTAAATTTTAATCCATGTTTTGAAAGAATATGACCAAATCCGGCTAAACGTTCTGCTCGCGTTAATGAATTCGTTTTTCCTCCTAAGTAAGCTATCTGACGATATCCTTTGCCAATAAGGTATTCCGTTGCCAACTCTGCGCCTAATCGATTATCAGAGCAAATTTGAGAGATATTACTCAAGCTACTTGATTGAGCAACAATGACTAAGGGGATTTTGTGCTTATCAGTTATTGTCTTAATATCATAGGTCTGTATTCCGTTATATCCTAAAATAATGCCTGATACATCTTGCTCTATGAGTGAATTGACGCTTTTTAATAATCCTTCTTTAGTCATATCTGATTGCAACAAAAAAAGAATATAATCTTGCTTTGAAAAAACCTCATTGATACCGGTAATAATGCTCGCATAAAAAGCGTCTCTAATATCACGAACAATAACACCGATAATTGCCGATTGACCACTGCGTAACCTTGCTGCATTTTTATTACGAACATAACCGAGCTGTTCTATTACTTGATTAATTTTTTGAACAGTCACATCAGATATTCGCCCTTTTCCACTCAATGCGAGTGAAACAGTAGTAACAGAAACATTCGCATGTTTGGCTACATCATTAATTGTGGGTTTTCGCATCGTATTAAATTCATATAAGTTCAGATCTGATTATTATTTTAGTCATTTTAATTTAAATTTCCCATAGTTATATTTTTTTCTCGTTTTGTGATATGTGTCTCATTTATATTGGGTAAAACGTTTTACCAAAATGCAAAGAAAATGTTAATTTAAGCAAGGTCAATCAACTTTTAGGTAAAATCATGACGAATAAAGCAACAAAAGTCACTTTTTGGGAATTTTTTCAAAGCCTAGGTAAAACATTTATGTTACCTGTCGCTTTACTTTCTTTCTCTGGAATTATGCTAGGTATAGGAAGTTCACTTGCTAGCCAAGATGTTCGAGAACTATTACCTTTTTTAGATAATCACGTATGTATAGCTATTTTTACTTGGATGAGCAAAATAGGATCATTCTCATTTAGTTTTCTTCCTGCAATGTTTGCCATTGCAATTCCTTTAGGGCTCGCTAGAGAAGATAAGGGGGTTGCTGCATTTTCAGGTTTTGTTGGTTATACCGTACTAAACTTAAGTATTAACTTTTACCTTACTATAGTTGGTATTTTACCTCAAGCCGATCCTACTATATTAAGAACCAACGATATTCAGTCTGTACTTGGTATTCAATCAATTAATACGGGTATTTTAGGTGCTATTTTTGTTGGTATTTTAGTGTATTTTTTACATGAACGTTTTAGAAAAATTCGTCTGCCCGATGCATTAGCTTTTTTTGGTGGTAATCGTTTTGTCCCAATTATTACCATGTTAACTTTTGGCGTATTAGGTTTATTTGTTCCTATCGTTTGGCCTTTTTTTGCAAAAGCAATTAGTGGTTTAGGTTATGTTGTTAATAGTGCTGGTGCATTTGGTCCATTTATCTTTGGTACTGGCGAACGTTTGTTATTACCTTTTGGTTTGCATCATATTCTTGTTGCGTTGATTCGTTTTACTGATGCAGGCGGTACTATGGAGGTCTGTAATGAGACAGTAAGTGGCGCACTAACTATTTTCCAAGCTCAATTATCATGCCCAACAACGGCTGGGTTTTCTGAAAGTGCAACGCGATTTTTATCACAAGGAAAAATGCCATCATTCCTAGGTGGGTTACCTGGCGCTGCATTGGCAATGTATGTTTGTGCTAAACCTGAGAATAGAAGCAAAATTAAAGGACTCCTCATTTCTGGTGTTGTTGCATGTACTATCGGTGGTATCACTGAACCATTAGAATTTTTGTTTCTGTTTGTTGCTCCAATTTTATACGTGATTCATGCTTTATTAACTGGAATCGGCTTTATGGTAATGTCGTTACTTGATGTTACCATTGGTAATACTGATGGTAATATTATCGATTTTGTCGTATTCGGTATTTTACATGGTACAAGTACAAAATGGTACTGGGTCCCTGTTATTGCAGCTGTTTGGTTTGTGATTTACTTCTTTGTATTTAAATTCTTCATTTTGCACTTTAATATCAAAACACCGGGTCGAGAAGTGGAAGGAAAAAACGATAATAATACCAATGTTCAAACAAACACAAACAAATCTGGCTATAATGTGGCTCAAATATTAGAAGCATTAGGCGGTGCAGATAACATCGTTTCTTTAGACAACTGTATTACTCGGCTGCGTTTATCAGTCAAAGATATTAACATTGTTGATGATCAGAAGTTGAAAGCCAATAAAGCCATTGGGGTTGTTCGTCTTAATGAACATAACTTGCAAGTCGTGATAGGTCCACAAGTTCAGTTAGTTAAAGATGAATTGCAACAATATTTGATTCGATAATAGTGAAATTAGGTGGTGGTAATGTCAATTTATCACTACGATTTTCAAGATCACAAAGGAATACCATAATGGTTTTGTCAAACTTATTTGATTTTAACACCCCGACAGATCGTAAAGGTACATGGTGTACACAATGGGACTATGTGCAAGATCGTTTCGGTATTGCTAATTTAGTCCCTTTTACCATCTCTGATATGGATTTTAAAATTGCACCATGTATTGAAGAGGCATTACATCGACGAATTACCCATGGAGTATTGGGGTATAGTCGTTGGCAAAATGAAGAATACCTTGATGCAATTAAATATTGGTACTCATCACAATTTAATGCAAAAATTGATACTAATATGATTGTATATGGCCCGTCCGTAATTTATATGGTTGCAAAATTAATCAACTTATGGAGTCAACAAAATGATAGTATTGTCGTTCATACTCCTGCTTATGACGCATTTTATAAAACAATTATTGGTAATAAACGTAAAATAGAATCCTGCCCTTTAATTAAAAGAGACAATAGCTGGTATTGTGATATGAATTACCTTGAAACATTACTGGCGAAAAAAGAAGTTAAAATTTTATTGTTATGCAATCCTCATAATCCAACAGGTAAAGTTTGGTCAAAACAAGAATTAGAGATTATCGCGGCATTATGTGAAAAATACCACGTCAATGTTATTAGTGATGAAATCCATATGGATATGGTATGGAAAGGCTCTCATAATCCATGGTGTGAATATGGAAAAAATAGTTGGGCGGTCTTATCATCAGCATCGAAAAGCTTTAATATTCCGGCTTTAACAGGTGCTTATGGTTTAATACAATGCGAAAAAACCAGAGAAAATTATCTAAATCAAATTAAGGCCTGTGATGGTGTTTCCTCTCCTGCAGTGCTTTCACTCGTTGCCACCATTGCAGCTTATAAAGAAGGGCAAATCTGGCTCCATGAATTAAAAAACTATCTTTATAACAATTTAGATTTTGTCGCCAAACAATTGAATCATGCTTTTCCACAACTAGATTATGCAATACCTGATTCAACTTATCTGGCTTGGATTGATTTAAGAAAGCTCAACATAGATGATATAAAATTACAAGAAAACCTTATCCATGAACAAGGTGTTGCTATTATGCCCGGTTATACCTATGGGCCTGAGGGAAATCAATTTTTACGATTAAATATTGGTTGTCCGCGTAGTAAGGTCGAAACTGGTGTGAATGCAATTATCAATGCAATTAAGGCATTACAGTAATACAAAATCATTTTTATCTAATAAAGAATCATCAATCAAAGATTGTTCCCCTAGCATAAAAAATTTAGGGGAAAATTAGCAAGGTCCAAATTTTTATAATGAGTTGAATTATGCAAAGGGGGGATAATCGAATTCAATAAAAATACAAAACAGTTCAAGTATTTTTTGGTAGATATTCAAAGCGTAGATTGAAATGGATTACTCTGGATGAGTGTAGTATTAATGAAAAAGTGGAAATAAAAAAACACCTGTCATCAAATCTATAATATTGATTTATAATAATATTTATGCATTAATAAATTTTTATACAATCCCATTGGACGTTTCGTTGGGCGTTCAAATATAGAACTTATTTTGAGTAAAATAATATTATTTTTAATCAAAGTTAAACCTAAATTTTGAGTGTATCAAATTATTTATTGACTAACTATTTTAGCTTTTCTTTGTTGAGTTTGTTAAATATACTGATAAAGTTGAACCAATCAAACCCATTAGGCGTTTTTGATCTGCCAATTGGAAACACCACGAAAAACTGTAATATTGTGGTGCAAGGACCGCCTATTACGATTACAAACAATCATGAACAAGGATTACATTTCACTGACTGATATGGTGAAAAATTTTGAAGGTGGTAGTGCTTTAATTGAGCAATGGCTGAAAAATAAAGACACAGTACTATTTTTAGGTGTATAGGAAAAATTAATAACTCCTGTTTTTAATTCCCTCGAATTCAAGAGATTTAAAAATGAAACAGGTCGAAACAGTTTCTACCTCTCTGCTAAGAAATGGAGTGATCTCACCGGAGCTATTGACCTACAAGCCAAGGCAGGTCGTTACGGTGGCTCTTATGCCCATAAAGATATTGCTTTTGAGTTCGGCTCATGGCTTAGTCCTGAATTCAAGCTTTATCTAATTAAATAATTTCAAAGATTTAAAGATGAAGAAGCCAAAGCAATGTTACTGGAATGGAATTTCCAACGTACTTTGGCAAAGGTCAACAACCGCATACATACAGATGCTATTAAAGAACACTTGATTCCGATACAACTAGCAAATGCACAGACAGGGAAAGTGTATGCCAGTGAAGCAGACTTACTGAATATGGCTTTGTTTGGTATGATAGCAGCACAATGGCGACAAGCCAATCCTGATCAAAAAAGAAGCATACGTGATGTTGCTACATTAGAGCAATTAGTCATTTTATCTAATTTGGAAAGTATTAACTCAGTCTTAATTCATCAAGGTATAAGTGCTTGCGAACGCTTGATACAGCTCAATGGTATTGCGATTAATCAAATGCAATCTTTGGTCAATATTTCTGAAATGAAGAATCTTATATTCAGTTAGTAGTATATAAACGATAATATAGTGTATTTTAGGTATGTAATGCCTGAAATACGCTGTACAAACAGTAATGTTTTCCGCATATAGTGTCTTTATTATCAATTATTAAAGCTCGTTTCAGTTGTGATGGTCTCAGCCCCAAACTAGATAAACATGTTCTGCTAAAATGAGCCGAATCAGAAAATCCCATATCATTGGCTAATTTTGTCAGTGTTGTAGGGGAGTCGAGTGTATCAATTACATCCTGTAATCTTTTCCACAATAGATAACCCCTGAAATTAATACCCAACTCAGAACGAAAAAGATGAAGAAAGCGACTTTCAGAAAGGTGTATTTTTTCGGCGATTTCCCTCGATGAAATTTGCTTTATGGGTAATGATGAAATAATAGAGACTGCTTTATTAATGCGGTTATCTTGATCACATGAACAATTAGGATCTGACTCACGTAATAACTTATAGACGTGATAAAGATCAAATGGTTGGCTAATCGTAACAGATTTCATAAAATAACTGGCAATTTTTAATGCTTCTTCTTTAGTTAGAAAATAAACAGGATTAGTTTCAGTAAAATGCGATAATAAGTGATAATAGGGATTTTCTGGGTCAATAAGCAAATTAATACAACAGACATCTGGTGCGCTCAGTTTATGAGGAACATTTGATTGAATAATAAAACCAAACACCTCTTTTTTTTCATCTGGTGTTTCTAGCTCAAAAGACATATTGTGCAATGATATTGTCAATTGAAGAGAAGGGTGACGATGCCAATCCGTCGTGATATTGTTTATAAAAAGCAATGTAGATAAATTTTGTCGGTGCACTTTAACTAACAGATCATTGTCTAACATGATATTTTATCCTTGCTAAATAAACATCCTTGCCATTAAAAACTGTAACATAAACAATATGTAAAGACTATACATATATACGTAATTCGATTAACTTAAACTAACTAAAGGATAACACATATCATGTATAAAGTTAATCAAGAACAATACAAACGTATTTTTGGCTATTTTAAACCTATCACCAAAAACTTTATTATAGGATCTCAAAATATTTCGCAATCTTTTTGCCATTTTCAGTAGATAATTTTAATATTAATAATTTTGATGATTTACCATTAAAATTAAAAAAAGATATTCAATACATTCCAGTAAGGAGAAAAATAGAGTTCTTAGCTAGTAGAATGTGTTCAGCTACGGCATTAGAAAACTTATTGCGTGATGGAGAATATTACTTGAGACTAAAAAGTTCCAACGGAGCCGTTTTATGGCCTAAAAACATAGCTGGTTCAATATCTCAATCTAATAATTTTGTAACTGTGGTTACAATAAAACACTCAAATGAGGTTGAAAGCATAGGAGTTGATATAGAAAAAATAATGTCCATTCAAAAAGCAATTGATTTAAGTCAAACGATCCTAAAATGTCCTACTCCCAGTGATATCATAATGGACATAACACATTACATTACTTTAGTATTTTCAGCCCAAGAGAGTTTATATAAGGCGTTTAGCTCAATTGGTATTATACTTTCATATGAAGATATTTTTTGCATAGGTATAAACAAAGAAAAAACATGTACATTGCATGTAGATAATCCGATCAATAAAGTTTTTGAAGTTCATTTTTATTTTTCAAAATATCATAATCTTGTTATGACTTACGTACTTATCTAACCAACTATTTTTCTATTTCATTCTTTGATGTAATGGTTGATTTTGCAAACCAAACAACTATGATTAATAGTAGAAAAATAATTCCATATAGCCAAAAAATTTCGTTGGTTGCGATTACCAGCCCTTGATTAGTAATATTTTGTGCTAGTTTGGCCGAAGCTTGAGTTTCAGAAAAACCTTGCAACTGAAACTGCTGATATGTGTATTCTAGCGTTTGTGTATTTTGATTCATTAGATCAGTTAGTTGGTTGTGATGAATTGCTTCACGATGTTCCCATAATGAATTTGTTAAAGAAGTACCAATGGAAGTAGATAATGTTCTAAAAAAATTAAATAAACTTCCTGCTGCCGCTAACTTGTGAGAAGGTATATCAGTTAAAATTATTATATTCAAAGGCATAACAAAGCAAGCTATCGCAAATCCTTGAAAGAATTGGGGCCATGCTGAACTCGAAAAATCCATATTAGGCTCAAACGAGTAAGCTCTCCAAAAAAAGCACAAAGCAAAAACAATGAAACCAAAAGTCACAAGCTTCCTCATATCTAAATAAGGAACCAAACGACCGACAATTGGAGCAAGAACGATAGGAACTAAACCGATGGGAGACAATGCTAATCCTGCCCACGTTGCAGTATAACCAAAAACTCGTTGTAATAGCTGTGGTTGCATAACTAATGTCCCTATATGTAGCAAAAATGCCAAACTTATGCAAATCGTCCCTACTGTAAAATTTCTTGATCTAAATAAAGATAGATCAACAATAGGATGATTCGATGTCATTTCCCAAAGAACAAAAAAAGAAAGTGTTACTAATGCTATCACAGATAAAATAATAATTTCAGATGAATTAAACCAATCCAGTTCTTTCCCTCTATCTAAAATAAGCTGTAAACTACCAACACCAAATATTAATAAAGCAAGCCCTATAGTATCTATTCGAGATTTACTTATTTCTGTTTCTCGTCCTTTTAATAATATTCTAATACTTATCCATGCTATTAGACCAATTGGCACATTTAGTAAAAAAATCCAGCCCCAAAATAAATTGTCACTTATCCATCCACCCAAAATAGGTCCGCAGACGGGAGCAATAATAATAGTCATCGACCATATTGCTAAAGACATATTTTTTTTGGAATCTGGAGAGTTAGCTAATAATAAGCTTTGAGAAAGAGGAATAATTGGTCCAGAAACCGCACCTTGTAATACTCGTGAAATAATTAACATTTCAAGGCTGTTGGACACACCACATAACCAAGAAGCAAATACAAACAACAAAATTGAAAACAAAAATAATTTAACTTCCCCAAAGTACTTAGCTAGCCATCCAGATAAAGGAATTGAAATGGCATTGGATACGGCAAATGATGTAATTACCCATGTTGCTTGACTACTTGATGTTCCTAGGTTTCCAGCAATAGTAGAGAGAGCTACATTGGCAATTGTTAAATCTAAAATTTGTAAGAAGGCCACTGTTGCCAATGCAACAATAAGCCCAATTAATTTTGCACCTGATAGATATAATGGTGACATTTTATGATTCACTGAATATTACTCTCTAAAATTAAGTTATTTTGCATAATTTCTCGTACTAGTTGCTCGAATTCATCTAAGTCGTAAGCAAGTACATCTGTTTGATATTTAATTTCTTGAGGTGAAATATCAGTAAGTAATTTTCCACTTACATCACTGGTATCCACTGTTACATACATAGATAACCCTACCCGTAATGGATATTCCTTAATTTGCTCTTTATTCAATTCAATACGAACAGGTAAACGCTGAACTACTTTAATCCAATTTCCTGTTGCATTTTGTGCTGGTAATAACGAAAATGCACTTCCCGTTCCCATAGCAATTCCTGTAATCACCCCGTCGAATTTAATATCATCTCCATAAAAATCACTAGTTAACTTAACTTTTTGTCCTATTCGAATGTGTTTTAGTTGAACTTCTTTAAAGTTAGCTTCTACCCAAACTTGATCCAAAGGAACAATAACTAATAATCGTTCTCCTCTATTAACCTGTGTTCCAACTTGGACTTGGCGCCTCGAAACATATCCAGTGACAGGGGAAACAATTGTTACTCGTTTTAAGTTAAGCCAAGCTTCCTTTAGTTTAGAAATAGCTTGCTGAATACGTGGCTGTTCTAATAATGAATTCTGCATTAATAGGGCATTATTAATTTCTAACTCTTGCTTGGAAATATTTAAGTCATTTGACGCAATTAACACATCTTGCCTAGCATGATCTATTTCTTCTTTTGAAATAGCATTACGAGACCAAAGGCCTTCTCTCCGAGCTAAATCTTTTTCTAATTTATCTAATGTTGCTTGTTTTAATTGAATACTTGCTAACAATTTTTCAGTTGTCAGTTTGATCTGTTGAGTTTCTCTTATTACCTTGGCTAATTCATTTTTTGCATAACTAAAATTATTTTCAGCATCAATTGATTCTAATTGAGCGATAACATCTTTTTTTCTTACAAAGTCATTATCATCAACGTAAATGGAGGAGATTCCTCCGCTTATTTGAGTATGAATTGGAATTTGATTTCCCATAACATACGCATTATCTGTAGATTCTGTAAACCGAGAAAACATGTACCAAAAAATGAAGTATCCTATCCCTGAAACTAGGAAAATAACAGATAAAATAATCAATTTTTTATATCGTGTTAAACCATTGAATTGTCGGCCATCTGGGTTGTTTTCCATAGTACACTCCATTTACATCTTTTATTTTAATCATTGCTTCTATGAACAGCATCACAAAATGCTGTTTCATTAAGCAGACATTCCACCATCAATAACTAGAGTTTGACCCGTAATATAATTACCCCCACAATCGAGTAAAAAATTCACAGACATAGCCACTTCCATATTATTTTTTATTATGTTACTCCATCTCTTGTTTGGTTATTAGATTGTGAAAAGTTAACGATATTATATAAATGGGTGAGTAATATTGTCTTGAACAAATAAGCTGACTTCATTTTATAAAATAAAATCATTGATTTATTTAACTCTATATATTTCAAATAGTTACTTATTCTTTGACAATTATTTTCATTTAAAAAAAAGAACGAGAGATCTAATATAGCTAGTTTATTCAATTAAATAACCTTTGAATTGATATATGTTCACCCAACATATATTAATTAGAGGATAAAATTCATGACTTACGACTGTGTAATCATTGGTGCTGGACAAGTTAGACTGTGTTTAGCATCATTTCTGACTAAAAAAATATCACTGTTCTTATATTATAAATGTAAATACATGATTTTTAAATGGAAAAAGTGACGGAGAAGAAATTGCTGGCTCTAATCACTATAGAAAACAAGCTGTATCGCCTTACGTTATGCCTATATATGTGAATAAATTAATAAGAAAAATAAAAAAAGATTCCGAAGTAGATATAAAATCATTCTATGTTAGTGAAAAAATATGGCCGATAGATTTAAAAGACATATAAAAAGCAAAATAACATCCAATCCAATCCTGCTTTCAGACAATCAAACCAAGACGTTTTTATGGAAGCCGGTGAGGAGAATTTTATGGTTATTAAAAATAATAAGCCTACATGTGCAGCTGGAAATGCAGCAACATTTTGAGCAATAAGATATTTAGTGACATCAAATAAAATTTTTGATAATTATATATCTCATATTGGAGTTTTCCCTCTTTGTTCATTGGATAATGTATTAAATGGGTATAGAGCTGCTACTTCTTTCTATGGAAATCTCAATTTACCATGCTTGTTAGTTTTTTTTGGAAAATCATGTTTTGAGTTGTATATGAAAATAAAATTGTTAATTAATGATATTAGAGGCTTCAAATTAAGCCCCAACAAGGGTGTTAGTTTTTATATTGAAGATGATAATACAAAAATTCTAATGGATTGTGGATCTGAATGGAGTGAGAATTTAACTCTAAATAACATAACTTATATAGTTTTATCACACGGTCATTATGATCATTCTGGTGGAATAAAACATGTAAATATAAATCAGGATGCATTAGAAAAAATAACGCTGGTAGCGCATCCTGATGCATTAGAAAAAAGATATGCCATCAATCCACTAAAAATTCGATCGGATGGCAGGTTATCCTTGGAAAAATTGAAAACAAAATTTGATATAAAGTTAACAACAGAAGCTATTTGGTTAACAAAAAAAATGGTATTTCTTGGTGATGTTGGTGGATGCAAATTACCCACAGGAATTATTAAAACTGATAATAAAATAAGGTTAGACTATATTAATGATGATTCTAGTTTAGTTTATTGTTCAGAAAAGGGATTAGTCATTATTACCGGATGCAATCATGCTGGTTTGAAGAAACATATAAATAAAGCTATCAGAATAACTGGGGATAAAAGAGTTTATGCAATAGTTGGTGGATTACATTTTAATGGGCTTTCTGTATTAAAATTACCATTCGTGCTTAGAATTTTAAAAAAAACAAATACGACTAATTTTTATACATGTCATTGTACAGGTAAAATTGCAGAAAAAATATTAAATTCAAAAAAAATGTCTACTGGTGATATATTAGAGTTTATATAATCTATTTTTTTTGTCTTAATGATAGTGCTGTTATGTTAAAAACTTTAAATATGTGATGGCTTGTTTGTCGACCAATCACTTTAAGTCCAAACAAATATAGCCATCTTTGTTCTCTTCAACTGTTTTTTTCTCTTAACAACTTTCGACAGTTGCGCGCTTCTTCTCTTACTTCCGACAAAGAAACAGTATGTGTAGCGCCAAGTCTGATTCAATGCGCTCTTTTTAAAATTAAAACGAAATATCTAAGATTTTGCTCCTGATTCTCTAGCGCAAAGTCAACCTCCATCGCCATAACAATCAGCTGTATTTATTTTTTTCACAGATAAAGTTGTCTGTTTTTCAATAAATCTTGCCATGAATAATTCCTCAACATTTTTTAATGCGTTGAATTATGCAAAGGGAGATAACTGAATTTAATAAAAAAATACAAGGCAGTTCGAGTATTTTTCGGTGGATGTTTTGTTAGACGTTCTAAGCGTGGATTGAAATGGATTGCTTTGGGTGAGTATAAGATTAATAAAAAAGTGGAAATAAAAAAATCCACATAACCTTATGACTACCAAGATTTTAGTGGATTCTATTACATTGCAGTGGATTCTGCCATAAAAATAAATGGCGGAAGCGCAGAGATTCGAACTCTGGGAGGGTCGCCCCTCGCCGGTTTTCAAGACCGGTGCTTTCAACCGCTCAGCCACACTTCCGCAATGGCTGTGAATATTAAAGGAGAAGGACTTGTTTGTAAATAGTAAATTTAATATTTTTTATCGACTGCTTTAATTTTCGCCAAATTCGGGTGGAATTAAGCAAAACTAGATTGTTTACTCGCCAAAACTAGTGTTGCAATCTCATTAATCGAGTATAATACGCAGCAAATATTAAGTTGTGTTTTGAAAAATGTTAAATCAAATAGAAACTGATGATAAAGGTTATTTAAAAAATTGGCAGGATTGGACTGTTGATTTAGTACCTGAATTAGCTACTACAGAATCTATAGAGTTAACTGATGCTCACTGGGAAGTGATTTTATTTGTTCGTGATTTTTATTTAGAGTATAAAACTTCTCCGGCAATTCGTGCATTGGTTAAAGCAATGGAAAAAAAATTTGGTCCAGAAAAGGGCAATAGTCGCTATTTATATAAGTTATTTCCTGATGGCCCAGCTAAACAAGCAACTAAACTTGCAGGCTTACCGAAACCTGTTAAATGTATTTAAGTTGAGAGATAAATTATACTTATGATTAGATGGAAAATTCCATTTTTACTACTACTAGTACTGAGTTATTTACAGTATTCATTGTGGTATGGAAAGAATAACATTTATGATTATCAAGAGAATGTGCAACTGTTACAGAATCTGCATCGAGAGAATGATATGTTGAAAGCTCGCAATGAACAGATGTTTGCGGAAGTTGACGATTTGCAGAAAGGCTATGAAGCGATTGAAGAAAGAGCACGCAGCCATTTAGGTATGGTTAAAGCCGATGAGTATTTTTATCGAATAATTATTGATTCTAAAGCAAAACAATAAGGTATTACGTGACAAATAATAGTGATATTATCGCAATCGTTCCTGCTGCAGGAGTGGGTTGTCGCATGAAAAGCCAATTACCTAAACAGTATTTAAAAATTGGTCCAATGACAATATTGGAACATACTATACAAAAGTTATTAACTCATCCCAATATTTCCTGTGTGGTGGTGGTCATCAGTCCTGAAGATAAGTTTTTTAATACACTTGGGCTTGCTTTGCAAGACAATGTTAAAGTTGCTTATGGCGGTGAAACTCGAGCTGATTCTGTATTAGCTGGTTTGAATTTAGTTAATGATAACCAATGGGCCTTAGTTCATGATGCTGCAAGACCATGTGTGACTCATGAAGACATTACTAAATTAATTAATCGAGTATTACAAGAAAATAAGGGTGGAATATTAGCAACACCACTAAGTGATACGATTAAGCAAGCTTATAGAGATAATCAAACTGTTATTGATCACTCTATCGATCGAACTTATTTATGGGGCGCTGCTACGCCGCAATTATTTAATGCTGGTGAACTTAAAACATGTTTAAATAAAGCATTAAAAAATAACATTGCAATTACTGATGAAGCATCGGCTATAGAGTATTGTGGTGGTCATCCATTATTGGTGGAATGTCGTCGAGATAATATAAAAATTACTCGACCAGAAGATTTAAACTTAGCATCATTTTATTTAACTAATCAAAATTAATATAGGTAGATTATGCGAATCGGTCATGGGTTTGATGTCCATAAATTTGGTGGTGAAGGACCAATTATATTAGCTGGAGTGAAAATCCCTTATCAGTTTGGTCTTGTTGCTCATTCTGATGGTGATGTGGTATTACATGCTATTACTGATGCATTAATTGGTGCATTGGCCTTAGGTGACATTGGTAAATTATTTCCAGATACAGATCCTAAATACAAAGGTATAGATAGCCGATTATTATTGAAAGAAGTGTATAATATTATCCAATCTAAAGGTTATAAATTAATTAATTTAGATACGACCATTATTGCACAAGAACCTAAAATGAGACCTCATGTAGATCAAATGCGGGTTAATATTGCTGAAGATTTGCAAGTACATTTTGATCAGATTAGTGTTAAAGCAACGACGACTGAACAATTGGGTTTTACTGGCCGTAAAGAAGGTATAGCTTGTGAAGCCGTAGTGTTATTAGCAAAGAAATAGAGACAAATTAGACAATAGGCGATTAAGTGTTAGCAGAACTCAATTATTTTTATGGTAAACCAACAAGCTATGGTTTATATAAGCAACAATATGAAGATTTTATTGTTATCGAAGAACTAGGTTTTGATTTAACTGGTGAAGGTGAACATGTTTTAGTTTATCTCGAAAAGAAAGATTGTAATACAGTCTTTGTGGCTGAACAGTTAGCTAAATATGTTGGCATTTCAGCGAAAAATGTCAGTTATGCAGGCCTTAAAGATCGCCAAGCAGTCACCCAACAATGGTTTAGTCTACATATGCCTGGCCAAGATACTCCAGATTTTTCACAATTTGATTTAACTGGCTGTCAAATATTGCAGGTTACTCGCCATAATAAAAAATTAAAAATAGGGGCTCTAAAAGGTAATCGATTTAAAATTGTTTTAAGAAATTTGACTGATAAACAAGCAGTCGAAGCAAAATTGGACTTAATTAAACAGCATGGTGTTCCTAATTATTTTGGGGAACAACGATTTGGACGTGAGCAAAATAATATTAATCAAGCAATAAAGTGGGCTAATGGTGAAATTTCAGTTAAAGACCGTAAAAAAAGAAGCTTTTATCTTTCTGCCGCACGTAGCGCTATTTTTAATGATATAGTCAGTCAAAGGATTCAACGTCAGATTCAGCAAACAGTTGTTGATGGGGATATATTACAATTATCAAAAAGTAATAGTTGGTTTTTGTCTAAAACAGAGGAATTATCGCTTTTACAACAACGTTTACAAAATGGTGAGATTAATATTACCGCTCCTTTGGTGGGTGATTCAGGATTAGGTACTGAATCTATTGCTTTAACATTTGAACAGAGTTGTTTAGAAAATTGGGCTTGTTTTATTGAGTTATTTAGGAAAGAACGAGTCGAAACTATGCGACGTTCAATATTATTGCGCCCTGAGCAACTAGAGTGGCAATGGCGAGATGAAAACAACTTGGATATTAGTTTTTATTTATCTTCGGGTTGTTATGCAACAAGCGTATTACGTGAATTGATTATTGGAAATGAGTAATTTAGATGCAAAGTTTAAAAAGGCAGGGGTTGATTGACTTATTACGCCAGCAGGGCATAAAAGATGATCGTGTTTTAGATGCTATAGCTTCAATACCTCGTGAAAATTTCGTTGATGAAGCACTTTCTCATCAAGCTTATGATGATCGTTCATTACCTATTGGTAATGGCCAAACTATTTCTCAACCTTATATTGTTGCTAAAATGACGGAGTTACTAAAGTTAACACCTAATGCAAAGGTACTTGAAATTGGTACTGGTTCAGGATATCAAACCGCAGTTTTAGCCAAGTTAGTAAATCATGTATGCTCAATAGAAAGAATTAAAGTTTTACAATGGAATACCAAACGACGATTAAAATTATTAGATATCCATAATATTTCAACTCGTCATGGTAATGGTTGGCAAGGTTGGCCAGAACGTGGACCATTTGATGGTATAATTGTAACTGCAGCTGCATCGGAAGTGCCCTCAAGTCTGTTGACACAACTAGCTGATAAAGGGCGGTTAGTATTACCTGTAGGTAAAAATAATCAAGTGTTACAATTAATTGAACGCGATGGTGATAATTTTATTACCCGGAATATCGGTGAAGTGAAATTTGTACCGCTTGTTGATGGCGATATAGAATAATGAAAAAGGAGCAAATAATTTGATTATTTGCTTCTTTTTCAATTTAACTATTATCTTTCACTTATCGAAAATTAATTTTTCTTCTCTTTTTCTTTTTGTTCGGAAAGTTTCCACTCACAAATACCGTATATTGCATTAAACAGATAAATTAAATACTGGGTTGCGATAACAATATTGTCAGTATAAATATTTAAACTGATAACTAATACATTTAATAAGACCCATAAATACCAATTGAAAGCATATCTCATCATTAATAAAAGTTGGGCAACTACGCCTAGGCCGAATATAAAGCAGTTAGTAATAAGTTGGTAGGAGGTATTTATTGCGCCGATTTCATTCGTTAAGTAAATATTGAAAAAAGCAGCCGAAATGAGGAATATTAACGCATATAGAAAGGCATTTTCATTTAAAGTACGAACTTTAACACTTTTATTATTGTCTAGATTTTTTTGCCAAGTTAATATGCCATAAATATGTGAGCCAAAATAGTAAAACGTTGGCAAACCCGCCCCAATGTTGCCACCAAGGAAATTTGCACAACATTCAGCAATTACCGCTAGCATACCAAGCACATTACCTAAATTTTTTCGTTTAGCTAATAAGATCACACATAGTAACCCTAAAAATGCACCAGCGTATGATACTGCATAGCGTAAATCAAAATCATTAATTGGATCCGTATATATATATGCTCCGGTGACACAGATAATACAAAACAATGGATAAAATTTATTGCGGCCAATAGCTATGGCAAAATGGCTTAATTTATTCATAATTATTACTCTTCATCATTAATAAGTTGATTGACTAGTTCGATACTTCGCAAATAACGCTCTTCATAATCAGGTGAATCAATTTGGATGTATTTGATATGATTTTTTTCTAACAATGAGATCAGTAATTGTTGAAAATCTTTTCGTTGTTTTGGACTGCCTAAACTTCTTAATCCGTCAGCAACCCACGGTGTGTTATTACCTAATAAGATAACTAAATCGAATCGATAATTATTGATCATAGCTTGTAAAAAAGGATGTTCTTTACCTTCATATTTTTTACAAAATGCTTGAGTGGTAATAAAATCAGTATCAATAAATGACACTTTATTAGCATGTTTGATAGCAAAATCAATATATTGAGCATGCCCTAATGCAATTTTATCATAGTCAGCATATTGCAATGCACGTTCATCGCCACCAAGATGGGAAAAAACATAATCACGGCCATATTCCCAAGCACTAGTGGTATTAAACATATTGGCTAATTTATTAACTAATGTCGATTTACCGCTTGATTCACCACCTAGAATAGCCACCGTTCTCACAAAAAATGGTCTCACTTCTGTTGGTATATATTGCCAATTTTTTAATGGGGCTTGACGAATTTGAGTACCACTGACTTGCATAAATTGCCGAGTAGGATCGATAAGTACTGTGTCTAAATCGAATAAATCCTTATACATGGCTACATCTTGTGGTTCACTTGAATAGACGCAACTAGGATTAATGCCTTTTTCTTTAAATAATTTTTTGACTCTATCACTCCATTCATTCCAACCATTTGGATAAGCTGGAATACCATCTTCTTCTAAAAGTTCAATATGGATATTTTTTTGATATTTGAATGTTTGTAACAACCAACGAATCCTATCATTGATCGTTGGCTGGCGTGACATAGCACTTTCTTCAAATAACGCCATATCCCGGATGGTGTCGGAACATAGAATAATATAAAGTTCATCAACTTGGCTAATTGCACGTTGGATGAGATAGATATGGCCAGTATGCAGCGGATAAAATTTTCCAAAAATCACCCCAACTTTTTTATTTTTGCTAGCTAAGTCTATTTGTAAATAATGATGAAGTGATTGTAATTTCTGTGCGCTTGGATTTTTGATTTTATCATTAATCAATTGGCTCAAATAACCTTTGGTCATTTGACAAGCATCAGCAACAGTCTGTAATGATAAGTTTTTGCGTTTTATGGCTGCTTTTAAATAATTGAAACCATCCATACCGCCTCCTTTTTGTTTTTTATCTGTAACAAAATTTATATCATTTTTTATAAATGTTCAATATGCTAAACAAAAAATAAATAATTTTGATTTGCAGTTTAAATCTTATACTGAATGAATAATGATTTATCATAAAAACTGTAACTAACTATTTTTTATAAAATTAATTTAATCATCTGCAACTATAATGTTAAAGAAACTTCAACTACTTCGTTATTTAGTAATGATATTTCACAAAAGTATGCTTATACTAGTGATGTTAAAATAACAAAACATTGCTAATTGATATTGTAATTAATGATCAGCTATCGGTAATTTTAAATAAAATCGTAATACTAGATGATGACAAATATGATGGTGTTTAATATGATAAACAAACTAAATTATTAACTTGGCCATTTACTTTAACCTAAGTGAAACTAAAGATCTTAATTTAAGCTTTAAACTCACTTTTCCAAATGATAAAGAAAAATCTTTATGGATGATATACCTTATAAACAAAGTATAAACTATGTTAACTAATTGGTTCGAGCAATTTAAGCAAAACAGTCAGATCAGTTTACTCGATCTTCATTTGGCCCTATTTTTGGTCAATAAAGTTGATGGCAACGATGAAATTATTAGTAAACGTTTTGCCTTTTTAATTATATCATTAAGTCAGGAAGTCAGGGCAGGTCATGTTTGTCTTGATATTACTCGCCTGAATCAACAATTTATTGAGCCGCAACTTTGGCAGGAACTCAATACTCCAACAGTTGAAGATTGGATTAATGTACTCAGTGTAGCTTCAAAGAAACAGGTAGTCAGTGATGGAAAACAACTTGCGCCACTTATTTTTATTGAAAATAAACTTTATTTTCAACGTATGTGGCTGGATGAACGTTATGTTGCTCAGTATTTTAATCAACCACAATTGAATGTTATATCAAGTAAATCCATCGATTTAAAAAATATTCTTGACCAACTATTTGTTCATGATAATACAACTATTGATTGGCAAAAAATTGCGGTTGCAGTGGCTCTAACTCGTAAAGTTGCCATTATTTCTGGTGGCCCTGGTACAGGTAAAACAACCACAGTAGCTAAAATATTGGCAGGAATAGTGTTAAATGATCCTACCACGCGAATAGTGGCTGCAGCACCAACAGGCAAAGCTGCATCAAGGTTAACCGAATCTCTCAGTCGAGCAATTGAACAGTTATCTTTTGAATCATTAAATATTAAAACCGAAGCAGTGACTCTGCACCGTTTATTAGGTGCGAAAACCGATAATCGCTCATTTAATTATAACAAACACAATCAATTACATATTGATGTTCTTGTGGTTGACGAAGCTTCAATGGTTGATCTGAATATGATGGCAAGAATTATTGAAGCTCTGCCTGATTGTGCTCGCTTAATCTTATTGGGTGATAAAGATCAGTTATCTTCTGTTGAAGCAGGTGCGGTATTTGGTGACTTATGTGACTTTATCTCAAATGGATATAGTCAATCTAGGGCAGATGAACTAAGTCAATTAACTGGCTATGCAATTCCAATCGCAGATCAACCTGCAAGCATGATCACCGATAATATCTGTTTACTGAAAAAAAGTTATCGTTTTAATGAGTCTTCTGGAATAGGCTTGTTGGCTAATGCCGTTAAAGAAGGTCAATTACAAACGGTTAAAAAACTGCTAGCCAATAAATCTTTACCAGATGCTTGTTATTATGAATTATCTTCAAGTCAAACTTACCAAGCTGTTTTAGATGATTGCGTAGCACATTATAAAAATTATCTAAATGCTATTAAACATCATCAAAATAATGATATTGCCAATGTTTTAAGCAAATTTACTGAGTGTCGTTTACTGTGTGCTGTACGTGAAGGTAAGTTTGGGGTAGGTGGGTTAAATAAACAAATTGAGTCATTATTAGCCAAACATAAATTAATTAAATTAAATAATCGTGATCAATGGTATATTGGTCGGCCAATTATGATCTTACGTAATAGTACCGCATTAGGTTTATATAATGGTGATATTGGTATCACTCTTACGGCTGAACATGATCACTCAAAACTACGGGTCTATTTTCCTTTTTCTGATGGTTCTATTAAAGGTTTTTCTCCCTATCGATTACCAGAACATGAAACAGCCTACGCAATGACGATTCACAAATCTCAAGGTTCTGAATTTGATCATGTCAATATTATTTTACCAACAGAATTTTCACCATTACTTAATCGATCATTGCTCTATACTGCAATAACAAGGGCTAAAAAAACAGTCTCAATTTATGCTGATGCTAAAATTTTAGATCGTGTAGTGAAAAGTCAAATACATAGAGAAAGTGGATTGGTTGATCAACTAAAAAATTATTCAAAATAGAATATAACGAGAGGATTAAGCAAGCACCAACTGATAACAGCTGGTGCTTTATTATTTATTAATGGATGATCTTCGCTAAAAAGTCTTTAGCACGATCAGATTGTGGATTAGTGAAGAACTGTTCTTTTGAGGTATCTTCAATGATTTCACCTGCATCCATGAAGATCACTCGGTGTGCAACTTTACGTGCAAACCCCATTTCGTGGGTAACAACCATCATTGTCATACCTTCGTAAGCTAATTCAACCATAACATCCAGTACTTCATTAACCATTTCTGGATCAAGAGCTGAGGTTGGTTCATCAAATAGCATAACGATAGGATCCATACATAGCGCACGAGCAATCGCCACACGCTGTTGTTGACCACCAGAAAGTTGAGCTGGGTATTTATCAGCATGTGCTAACAAACCAACACGATCTAAAAGAGAAAGTGCTTTTTCACGCGCTTCTTCATTTGATCGGCCTAGTACTTTAATTTGAGCAAGTGTCAAATTTTTTAAAATTGTTAAATGAGGAAAAAGTTCAAAATGTTGAAACACCATCCCTACTTTTGAACGCAATTTTGCTAAATTAGTCGATGGATTTGTAATCTCAGTACCATCAATAATAATTTTACCTTGTTGAATAGGTTCTAGACCATTCACAGTTTTAATTAGTGTTGATTTACCTGAGCCAGAAGGACCACATACAACAACAACTTCACCTTTTCCTACTTTGGTAGTACAGTTTTTTAACACTTGAAATTTTCCGTACCATTTTGATACATTTTCTAAGGTAATCATTTTTAGCCCTTCTTAAAAAAACTTATTTTACGAATTATACGTGGCGTTCCAAAACCGATAATGAAACGAATTACACGTGGCGTTCCAAAACAGATAATGAAATAGGTTATAGCCACGAAAATTATCATCGAGTATTCAGCTGTTGAGCCCATGTTCTCACCAATTCTTTTAACTGCTGCACCTAGTAAATCAACTAAACCAATAGTTGAAACTAATGCAGTATCTTGGAATAAAATAATGCCTTGAGTTAGCAATAATGGAACCATGGCTCTAAACGCCTGAGGTAAAATAATCAGACGCATAGACTGGCTTTTTGTCATTCCCAATGCAGAGGCTGCATGATATTGTCCTTTACTAACAGCGTTAATCCCTGCTCGAATAATTTCTGAATAATAAGCTGCTTCAAACAATGTAAAAGCAATTATTGCACAGCTTGTTCCTACATCTGCATCAGGTAATAGATATTTGATGATTTGTGGGAATGCAAAGTAAAACCACATCAATACCAATAATAAAGGTATTGAACGGAATGTAGTTACATATATTTTTGCGAAACTATTCAATACTTTACTATTGGATAAGCGCATCAAAGCTAAGAATGTACCCCATATAATTCCAACTACAATAGCGGTAAATGTGATTCGAACTGTTAACCATAATCCTTGTAATAATATAGGATAATTATTCATTACAAGTGTAGGTATATCAGCAATCCATTGAAATAGTTGCATAATTAACCTCCACTCATCATATTAGGTAAACGTGTTTTCTTTTCTACAAAACGCATAATCGTAATAACTGAATAGTTGATGATCATATAAGTTATTGTTATAACACATAATATTTCAATAATACTATTTGTTCGATCATTCATTGATGCAATTAATCCTACAAGTTCTCTTAATCCTCCGAATTGAGAGGCAATAGATGAATTTTTTATAATATTGGTCATTTCAGATGTTAAGGTAGGCACTATTTTTCGATAAGCATTAGGTAAAAGAATATATCTATAAGTTTGAAATTTAGATAATCCTAATGCAGTAGCCGCATATTTTTGACCTATTGGTAAAGTTTGAATTCCAGTTCTAACTTGCTCTGCAATTCGTGCAGAAGTAAATAGACCTAAAGCAATAGAAACCAATATGAAAGTTTGAATATCAGGATCTAGATCTTGTATAAACCATTTCTTAAAGCTGCCCGTTAGAAACAGTGGCATGATTGTATACCAAATGAATATTTGAATAAATAATGGTATATTACGAAAAAGTTCAATGTAACCAATAGCTAATCTATTCAAAATTTTGCTATCGACAGTTCTCATTATGCCAACTATTGAACCTAGAATAAAAGCAATAATCCAAGCAGTAGCAGCCAATGAAATCGTAACCATTGCACTATTAAATAGCCAATTAAAGTAAATACCATCATCGTAAGGTGTTGATTGAAAAAATAAAGTCCAATTAAAAGTCATAATTTATGTATTTTTTATTTGGTTTATACTGAATGTATTTAACATTCAGTATATTGATTAGTAAGTTAATAGATTATTAATCTAAAGCTTTGTCATTAGGATTAGCGAAAAGCTCGACCATTTTCGGTGAAATTTCAAGTTCTAGGTTTGCCCCACTAGGTGGAACAGGTTGTGTGAACCAACGATTATATGATTCTAATGCTTTACCTGATGTTTGTGCATTAGCAATGGTTTTATCCATTAATTGTTTAAATTGAGAGTCACCTTTTCTTAACATGCAACCATAAGATTCATAAGATAAAGGTTCGCCAATAATTTTCCATTCTGCTGGATTAATTGCTCTAGAACGTTCTCCCGCTAATAATGCATCATCCATAAGGAATGCTAAAGCACGACCAGTTTCAAGAGCTTTAAAAGCATTACCATGATCAGTAGGCGCTATAATCCGAATTTTTAATTTATCACGATTATTAATTTGATTTAATCGTACTTCAGATGTTGTACCAGCAGTTGTCACCACATTTTTACCTTTTAAATCGTCAATACTATTGATATTGCTATCCGCTTTAACTAAGAATCGAGTACCGATAATAAAAATGGTATCTGAAAAATCAACAACTTTTTGACGTTCTAGATTGTTTGTTGTTGAACCACATTCAAAATCATAAGTATTGTTATTAAGTAATTGTATACGTGTCTTAGAAGTGACCGGTAAATATTTAACTTTAAGATCTGGCATATTTAATTCTTTTTTAACAGCATCTACTATTAAATTAGAATAATCTTGTGAATAACCAATAACTTCTTGTTTTTCATTATAGTAGGAAAATGGAATTGAAGATTCACGATGACCAACAACAATCACACCACTATTTTTTATTTTGGCTAATGTACCACTTAATTCTTCAGCAACAGCGGCACCACTCATTAGGCCAAGCATTGCTAATGATAACACTAATTTGGTTAGTTTTGTCTTTTTGTTCATACTCATCTCCAACTGTTTAATTTGTATCATATTAAATAAATTTAATATTTTTACAAAGGGCGTATATTATAACTTATTTTTTAGCATAAAAGTACTTTTTACTGTTTATTTATCGTTTAAAGGGATAAGCTACAATCAAGAAATTCCATGATCTTTACGAATTCTTAACGTGTCCAATTTCTTGAAATTCAATATTATAGAAGCAATATTTATGCCAAGATATTACTTAGTGACGTTTTTTTACAAAAATCAAAATAAATAGTATTGAAATAATTAGATAATAGGAAAAATTTCCAAACCTCGCATAAGGGGTTAAACCAGTTGTAGGGGATAATTTGTGATTTAAAACCTGAGTTTGAAATTGTGGTAATTGTTCAACTATTTGACCATGCTGATCAATAATTGCTGTAATGCCAGTATTGGTACTACGAATCATTGGTCTGCCAAATTCTAAGGCTCTTGCTTGTGCCATTTGTAAATGTTGTTTCGGGCCAATACTGTTACCAAACCAAGCATCATTAGATACAGTTAGTAAAAAATCCGTGTCTGCGGTAAAGTTCTTTAATATTAAGTTGGATAAAATAACTTCATAGCAAATAGCAGTAGTAAATTTAAATCCTTTCATCTCAAGTTGTGGTTGTTTTTCAGCACCAGCCTGCATGGATGACATTGGTATATCAAGCATTTGAGCAATAGGATCGAGTAATGATTCAAAAGGAGTAAATTCACCAAATGGCACTAAATGATGTTTTTGATAACGGTTGGTATTAGGGTATTGATATGGTGTTTTTCCGCCTAACACTAGCAAAGTGTTGTAAATATAAGGATTTTCTTGATAACCGTAATTCCCTAAACGATAATCAATAATACCAACAGCTATTTCACTATTCTTTGCCCTTGCTTCGTTGTCTAAAAATTGAAGGAAAGATTGCTGATTGATTTCGTAATCAGTAATACTTGCCTCAGACCAAATGATAATTTTATCTTTAGCAAGATTTTGTTTGGTTAATGAGGCATAAGTTTGCAGAGTATTATTTAGTTGCTCTCTAGTCCAACGGAGAGATTGTGAAATATTGCCTTGAATTAAGCTAAAATTAGCAGAGCGACTGTAGTCAATTGTTGTCCAATTAATTAAATTGAATGATATTGGTGCAATAAAGATCGTTAATAGTGCAAATATTGCACCAATAGTGTGCTTTTTGGGTGGGCGATTCAACATATTTAAACAATATATGATTAAACCACAGCAGATAGTCAATATTAATGTGACACCGTTTATTCCAACTATTGGGAAGTAGCCTCTCAATGGACTGTCTAGTTGACTATATCCTAGTTCTAACCAAGCAAAACCTGTTAAGATATAGCCGCGTAAAAATTCAGTAAACTGCCACAAAATAGGGGCGAGAAAAACTAGTTGTTTTATTGAGAATTTTGGTGCAAAGCTGTCACATACTCTTAACAATAATGCAAATAACATAGGATAAAATGCTAAGTATGTGATTAGTAATCCTAAAATAATTACCGCTATCGGTGTTGGTACTTCACCATATTGTTTAATGCTTATATAAACCCAGTGCGTGCCAGCTAAAAAATAACCAATTCCCCAGCTAAAACCTATAATCATTGCTTTCTTTTTCTGTTTATCAGCAATTAACCACAAAAGGCCGACAAATGCTAAAAAAGCGAGTGGCCAGATATGAAAGGGTGCATAACTAAATACCGCAATTGCACCAAAGATAAAGCTCAATAAAATCTGCTTAAGCATTTTCTGATTGATCTAAATTAGGTATAGTTGCATTTTCAGGGATCGTGACATGCAGTTGAATAATACGCCTTCGGTCAGCAATAGTTACTTTAAATTGATAATCATTAATAGTAACCGTTTCGCCACGGATTGGTAAACGGCCAAAATGCTGCATAACTAATCCGCCAATAGTATCCATTTCGTCATCACTAAACGTGGTAGCAAAAATTTCATTAAATTCTTCTACAGGTGTAAGGGCACGAACGGAATAAACTGACGGCGATAAACGGCGAATATCGCGATCTTCAACTTCATCATATTCATCTTCGATATCTCCAACAATAAGTTCCAATATATCCTCAATAGTGACTAAACCCGAAACACCACCAAACTCGTCAATCGCCATCGCCATATGATAGCGTTGCATGCGAAATTCTTTTAACATATGGTCAACGCGTTTACTTTCAGGAACGACAACTGTTGGTCTTAGGATTTTTTTTAAATCAAAATTATTGACACCTTGTCGAATATAAATGAGTAAATCTTTGGCTAATAGCACCCCTTCAATATGGTCCCTATCTTCACTAATTACCGGATAACGTGAATGACCATGCTCAGAGATGATATCTAAACATTCATCAAGGGTGAAATTATCTTTGATTGTTACAATTTGAGAGCGGGGTATCATGATATCACGAACGCGTTGATCGGCTATATCCATTACACCTTCGATCATATCAAGGGTATCTGGATCAATGAGTTGGTTTTCTTCAGCTTCACGAATAACTTCGATCAGTTCTTCTTTATCTTTTGGTTCTGAATTGAATAATTGACTTAACCATAATGTAAACCCTTTTTTGGGTCTCCGGTGATTATCATCACTCATTTTGCTCTTTTCCTTTTTGTAAAATCAAATATAGTTGGATTAATTGTTATTGTTCTAATATCTAAATAGATTATTAGTTACATTGATTTAATCAATTAGTTGGTAAGGATTATCAAAACCTAATTGTGCCATGATGTCGATTTCGATATTTTCCATTTCTTCTGCTTCTTCGTCAAGGATATGATCATATCCTAATAAATGCAAACATCCATGGACAATCATATGTGCCCAATGTGATGATAGTGATTTATGTTGCTCGCTAGCTTCGATTTCAACCACTTGCTTACAAATCACTAAATCACCGAGTAATGGCACATCAATTTCAATTGGTGATTCAAATGGAAATGATAAGACATTTGTAGGTTTATCTTTATTACGATAAGTGTAATTAAGATGTTGGCTCTCTTCTTCGTCGACAATACGTATAGTGAGTTCGGCATTATCCATAAACTGTGGTAAGATCACCTCTAGCCATTGCATAATTTGTTGTTCTGTTGGAAGATTTTCATGATGCTCGCTGGCAATTTGCAAATCTAAAATAATAGTACTCATTTTATTATCCGATCTATTCACGATGATAAGGATGATTAGCTGTTAAACTCCATGCACGATAAAGGCTTTCAGAAACAATGACTCGTACTAATGGATGAGGCAATGTTAAAGGCGATAATGACCAACTTTGTTCAGCTGCCGCTTTACATGCTGGCGACAAACCTTCAGGACCGCCAATTAACAAACTGACATCACGACCATCGGTTTTCCAACGTTCAAGTTGTTTTGCTAAATCGTGAGTAGTGTAAGGATTACCTGGAATGTCTAGTGTGACAATACGGTTACCTTTTCCACATGCGGCTAGCATTAATTCACCTTCTTTATCTAATATCCGCACAATGTCGGCATTTTTAGTCCGTTTTCCAGCCGGTATTTCAATAAGTTCTATAGGCATATCTTTGGGGAAACGGGATTGGTAATCATTAAAAGCAGTGGTTACCCAATTGGGCATTTTATTGCCAACAGCAATTAGCTGTATTTTCACGTCACTAACTCCAAAGTTTCTCAAGTTCGTAAAGTTGTCGGCTCTGTTCTTGCATGATATGTACAATGACAGAATCCATATCAACCACTACCCAATCAGCATCATTTTGGCCTTCACTACCTAATACAAGATGGCCTTGTTTCTTCGCTTCATCAAGTAAGTGTCCTGCTATTGAGGCAACATGACGATTAGATGTGCCTGTACAGATAATCATATAATCGGTAATACTTGATTTACCACGAACATCAAGGGTAACAATATCCTTGCCTTTAAGGTCATCAATTTTATCAATAATAAAATCTTGTAATGATTGTTGCAAAATAATCTCTCTACTATTCTTAAATAAAGGACTAGTATAGCATATTTTTTAAAAAACGCCTTGAAAATAGCGTTTCTCTGCAATAACGCTCTAAATCTAAAAAGTCTCAAAATTAATTTTATTGAGTGCTATTTTAATCCAAAAAAGTTGAGGGGCGGGGTTTTTAAAGGGGGTAAATGTTATTTAAACGCTTATTTCACTAATGATATTTACAAAAGTTAACAATTTAACTTCTAAAAAGCAGTTGCATTGGTTATTTTCAGTCACTATACTTTTAGCAGATTTTAAGTACAATAATCGACTGGGATTTAGTCGAACAGACTTAAAAAAGTTAAATAAAACATGGAATTAATTGACAGGAACGTCATCATGAACTATAATATTCAACACCCAACACCCAACACCCAACCTGCCTAACTTATAATTTAAATTTATCTCATTATTGCAATCAAGGTTTAGTCTTTTCTGATAATTTATATTTTCGCCAATTTTTGCGGTCTTTTTTATTTTTGTCGTTTTTTAGAGTTTTCGCCGTCACTTTAGTTTTATTATTTTCATTTAACAGTCATGCATTATCGGCGCATACAACCAATGTCATTCATGGTAATGCGCCCTATGTTATATTGGGCGATGGTTTTAACCCTTTAACTGATTTACGTCAAATAATAGGCTTGAATTTTCCGGATGGTC
>NZ_NASN01000089.1:0-3109 GCF_002142015.1 Gilliamella sp. A7 | reverse complement strand
GGTTATTTTATTTTGTAACTGCTGGTTATATTTGTCGTTAGAAAAAGATTCTGTCATATTTATAATTCGATCATCAATTTAACTAAAAAAATAGTATTAAGTTTGCTAACTTGTTATTTTACTAATTTTAGCATAAACCATAAATTATGATAAGTTCAACCGTTCATGGTTGGCCAATAAATAATATGCTTATCATGAAAAATTGTTTTACTCTTACCTATTTTCGGCTATGTTACTTAAAGATTATGTTTGTTAAGGATAAAGATTGTAGTTATAGCGATTGCCGTTATAATGTGGGACAAAATGATAGATAAAAGAGCACTATGACTACACAAACTTTTTCCGATTTACAGTTAGATGATATCCTAATTGACAATCTACAAGCACAAAATATTAATACACCAACGGTTATTCAAGCACAAACTATACCAGTAGCATTAGATGGTAAGGATGTTTTAGGCTCGGCTCCAACTGGAACTGGTAAAACCTTAGCTTTTTTAATTCCAGCGGTACAACATTTACTTGATTTTCCTCGTCGAAAACCAGGACCACCACGAATTTTGATACTAACCCCAACTCGAGAACTCGCAATTCAAATAGCTGAGCAAGCAAAATTACTTACGCAAGCAACTCACCTAAGTATCGCCACAATTACTGGTGGAGTTGCTTATATGAACCATGCTGAAGTGTTTAGTAAAAATCAAGATATTGTCATAGCCACTACTGGTCGATTATTGCAGTATATCAAAGAAGAAAACTTCGATTGTCGTGCGGTTGAAATGTTAATATTGGATGAAGCAGACCGCATGTTAGATATGGGATTTGCTCAGGATGTAGAAACTATCTCTGCAGAAACTCGTTGGCGCAAACAGACGTTATTATTTTCAGCTACACTTGAAGGTGACGGATTACATAGCTTTGCTAATCGTATTCTTGAACAACCAGTCGAAATTAATGCCGACCCTTCGCGAAAAGAACGAAAAAAGATTTTGCAATTTTATTATCGCGCCGATGATTTTGCCCATAAAGTTGCATTATTAACGCATTTATTAAAACAAGAAGAAGTGAAAAAAACGATTGTCTTTGTTCGTAAACGGGAAAGAGTACATGAATTAGTAACATTACTTCATCAAACAGGTATTCAAAGTTGTTATCTAGAAGGCGAAATGGTTCAAGCCAAACGTAATGAAGCAATCAAAAGAATTAGTAATGACACCGTAAATGTGTTGGTTGCAACAGATGTTGCAGCTAGAGGAATAGATATTGACGATATAAGCCATGTCATCAATTTCGATGCGCCTAAAACCGCTGATGTTTACTTACATCGCATTGGCCGTACTGCTCGTGCCGGAAAAAAAGGTACCGCAATAATGTTAGTTGAAGCTCACGATAATGAGTTATTACTAAAAATTGAACGTTATATACGTGAACCGATTAAATTAAGAACCATTGATGCATTGCGCCCAAAAACTAAAGCACCTAAACCAGTGACTAAAAAGAAACCATCACAAAAAGCTAAACAAAAAAGTGTAGCTAAAAAGCAAGAAGATACGAAAAAGAAAAAGGTAAAACAGCGTCATCGAGATACTAAAAATAAGGGTAAACCAAAGAAAACGATAATTAAAACCGAATAATAATTTATTTATCATAGTTTAAACTTATGAAATCAATCGCTGATAACAACTTGGCGGATTGATATATACTGCTATAATTCACCGAAAATAAATTACAAATTAAGTTACACAAGGAGACATTTTATGACATTAGTAACTCGTAAGGCACCAGACTTTACTTCATCTGCAGTGCTTGGTTCTGGTGAAATAGTAAATAATTTTAATTTAGCTGAACATATCAAAGGCAAATATGCAGTCGTATTCTTTTGGCCTATGGATTTTACTTTTGTATGTCCATCAGAAATCATTGCTTTTGATCACCGTCTTGAAGAATTCAAAAAACGTGGTGTAGAAGTTATTGGTGTATCAATGGATTCTGAATATGTCCATAATGCATGGCGCAATACTCCACAAGATAAAGGTGGTATCGGTGAAGTGAAGTTCCCAATTGTTGCAGATATCAAACATAGCATTATGCAAGCTTACGGTATTGAACATCCAGAAGCAGGTGTTGCACTTCGTGCTTCGTTCTTTATTGATAAATCAGGCATTGTTCGTCATGAAACTATCAATGATCTTCCAATTGGACGTAACGTTGATGAAATGCTACGTATTGTTGATGCTTTCCAATTCCATGAAGAACATGGCGAAGTTTGTCCTGCACAATGGACTAAAGGTAAACAAGGTATGCAAGCAAATCCAAATGGTGTTGCTAGCTACTTAAAACAACACGCTAGTGAAATCTAATTTTATTCAAAGTTGATATTTTTACATACCTTTCTTCTAATTTTTACCGGAGTTTAACTCCGGTTTTTTTATTTTTAAAATGCAAAAAAACTTAATTAATATTTTTATGATTAGGATTTAAATCAATTTTAATGTCCTGAAATATTTGAAAAAAGATTAATAATTACCACTCCAAAAATTATAAATCCCATACCAATCAATGCAGCAAGATCCAATGACTGTTTTAAAAAAATCCAAGCAATTAAACTAATAATGATAATCCCTATTCCCGACCAAATTGCATAAGCTATACCAACGGGTATCGTTTTTAAAGCTAATGATAAAATATAAAAAGAAGCACTATAACCAATTATGGTAATTATTGAAAAAGTTAGATTAGTAAATCCATTAGATAATTTGAGTGAAGATGTTGCAATCACTTCACAGATAATTGCACCGAAAAGTAGTAGATATGCGTTCATAGTTTTACTCTCAAATTGGTTAAAATTTTAATAAATAGAATATAGACTTGTTATGATATATTTTGTGAACAATTGAGATAATTAAACGAGCTAAATCGTTAATAAT
This sequence comes from Gilliamella sp. A7, assembly GCF_002142015.1. Lineage (NCBI taxonomy): Bacteria > Pseudomonadati > Pseudomonadota > Gammaproteobacteria > Orbales > Orbaceae > Gilliamella > Gilliamella sp. A7. The sequence continues at coordinate 182 of NZ_NASN01000089.1, read as the reverse complement.
TTATGAAATATTACAAGCGTTAAATGGTGGCATTACGATGGCTATTAATAACCAAATTAATATGAATACCAATTTGCCACTATTTACAAAAATAAATACAAAAAGTCAGCTATTTCTATATGACTGAGTTATTATACCTAAAATTTAGTGACTTAGCAGAGCCTTTTTAGATTGTACAAATC
>NZ_NASN01000088.1:0-3114 GCF_002142015.1 Gilliamella sp. A7 | reverse complement strand
TTATATATGTGAGGCCTTACCTTGTTAATTAGCGAAATTAAAAAGTAAGTATGTATATATAGATTTTTATATCTTATAGATGTTATAAAAATCACTACATATTAATCTTAAAAATATTTGCGGTCAGAAGTTTTTTAAAATTGATAGGGACGATAGAAATCAAAGTTAAATTTCAAACCAGCCAAAAGCAGTGATAGGAAAGATGCAAATTTAGATCCTATTACTGGCAAAAAGTGTGTCTTAGTTTATATTCAACTAAGATACATATTGTCTGGTAAATAATTGTTGTTGCAAAAGATCATAGTATTGATGATAAAGTTCTATCAAAGGAAACATTTGAGGCATATATGCCATTAAACACTAAATAATAAAGAATTTTAAATATGCATGATTGGACATTAGTATCTTTGATTCTTGATTGGCAAGAAAGTACTCTTATAATTAAGTTCCTTAATAATTCTTCTCTTCCTATGGATATTATATGCAAAGGCATTAAAGGCATTAATATACCAAAATGGAATGAATGGGGCGAAAGTGTAAGCGTAAATCTATTTAATCTTAAAGATGATACTAAATACAAATATATAGAGATAGAAATGCAATCAGGTGATGTTATAAATATAATTGCAACTGATATAGTTATGCCTGCATAATAAATTGTTATTGTTCAAATAGTTTAAAAGACTTTTTATTTCTCATGTTGTAGATCTTAGCTGGCGAAGAATAGGGAAAGTTAATCCTAATGTACCCTGAATTTATTGTAAATACCTATATCAAAATTGGTGACGATTTCATTAATATTTTTGATTTTAATGGTCATATCGATAAGCGTGATTATAGTTCTGAATATTTAAGAAATGGTTGATTAGATTCTTCCTATGATTTGTTAAAGCCCCTTCAATATATTATGAACACTAGTTTAAAAGATAAATTAAATTTATTTAGAGCAAGAGATTATGCGACCAAATTAGATGGTGTTAGTTCATTTAATGTATCATTTTTACATGATAATGAATTTATATGGCATAGAAAAATGTTAAAAGAAATAAATAAAATTGATAATGATATTAAAAAAATTTTTTTTAATTTGCCTATAAATAGAAATATCCTAGCTAGGGAAGTCGAAAGTATATTGAATATAAAAAAGATATTATGTGTAATATGTTCTATTCTGGAGATGTGAGCATATTTTTTTATGTCGAAAGTTTTTCAGACTTCATATTAAGCTTGTTTTCAATCAATAGGACATATGATTTTTCATTGGCATTTACGTCCCCAGATAGAGTAATTGTTTTAAGTGATAATGAATATGATATTCATCTGTATTATATTCATAAATAAAGAATTCATATAAAAATAATAAATTATTTTTTGTCTTTATCAGCAATCAGGAATAGTTGACGGATGAAGCTGGTGAAATTCTCAGGGAATGCTTTTCCCGATTATGGTATAAAGCAATACAGAAAGCCTCACATATCTTAATCCAATAAGATTTAAAGGGTTAAGGCCAATAATTAGACAAAAATCTAACTTCACTACAATAATTTCAGGTATTATGATCCAGATATAGGGCGCTTTATTCTGCTGGCCCAGATTTGGTTAGCTGGCGAATTTAATTTGTATCAGTATGTGCTCAATGGACGAAAACTTAGGTGGGCCGTGGAATTTTAATTGGTGAATATGTAACCGGTCGATCTGATAGCTGTATCAAGCTTCAGGTCAGTAATTATTGAAAATATTTAATGAGGTGGTTTATGGATCTTATTTCCATTGGCGATGTTTTATCTTCTCCAGAAAATAATACAGAGTTTTTTTGTTTACCTCCAAATAAAAACAACTGGACATTGTCTACAAAAGGAGTTTTTACTTTAGATGCTAGGGATTTTCCTCCTAATTCTGATGAATATTTACCAGAACAAGTTAAAAATGATGGTTGGGTTGAAGTTTTAGATGGAGGAACGATTGAGGAAATTGTAGCAAACGCAAAACAACAATTAGGTGTTCCGTCATTAGATGAATTATTTGAAGCATTTATTTTTTATTATGAAAACGATGCTTTTTTAGAATTCCAATAATATATTACTGAAAGTACGCGATCTTTCGATGTATCTCATTAATAGCATATTATTCCACAGAAAACCGTCTGTAGTTGAATAGTAAATTAATATCTTTCAATATGATATATTGAAACGATGCGAAGTTAATCAATTTAAAAGTATTTAGCATTCTACTAAATGAGATATAAATCTAAATGTTAATTAAGAAAGGATTATCATGAGTAAAATTGATGTAGATAAAGTGACTATTCTGCTATGGATAGGTAATAATTTTTCTTCAGAGAAAAAATACAAACAATATTTTGAACAGAATGAAAATATACCAATTAATGATTTCCTTACACCATCATGCTTATTCTGTGCTGATATAGGTGATGTAGTGTATATGTCAGAGCAGCTTATTATGCCTGACAGGTTTTCTACACCTCAAGATATCAATTCGATTATTGATAAAATAGAAGTAAATGAAGGTGAAAAGAAAAAGATTTATGAACAATGTATTAAATTAGGTATCACAACGGCTAATTCTGTATTTTGGTATATAAATAATGATCCAATGTTAAATCTAGAGGTCAAGAAACCCTATAAAGAAAATTATAACGGACTTAAGTATATAGGTGAATTTAGTGCTGAGACTAAATACCAATCTCAATTTAATAAAGATCTATCATCGGATCAATATTTATGGATAGGGTCAAATTTTATGCCAGTTGAAAAATATGAGGAATATTTTGAACTGGATTATACTACTGAGGAATTAGATAGCCCTGAGTATAAGATTTGTGGTTTTTGTAAAGATATAGGCACTAATTGGTATGATGAAGATTTTATCGGATATCCTGAACCATTGAAAAAAGAGATTGATGTTGGAGAACTGATTGATAAATTAGTTTCACCAGGAATAGATTGTAGACAGAAAATTATAGATCAATGTTATAAAATGGGCATAACCAAAGCAAATGCTTTAGTTTGGTATAAAGCAAGTGAAGCGGTACTTAAAAAACCTTATAAAGAAAATTATAATGGTCTTAAGTATATAGGAAGTCTCTTATACACA
>NZ_NASN01000087.1:0-3181 GCF_002142015.1 Gilliamella sp. A7 | reverse complement strand
TAGCTTATCTGTTTAATATATTTGGCTTTTTCTATTATTGATAGTGAGTGTATGATTTGATTATTATGATTTAGTCCCCATTTATATAGATATTATAAATTAATTTTTATTTTTAATTATAAATGTGAAATAGCGCATATTTTTTATAAACAAATGGTTTAAAATATAATCAATAATTTTTTAAAATTGTAATTATTCTAGGAGAAACAAATGAAAGCTGCAGTCATTAAACAAGAATGCGATGGTCAAGTTGAAATTAAAAACATTCCTGTTCGCCCATTAGAGGCTGGGGAAGCTTTAGTTGAGGTTGAGTATTGTGGGCTTTGTCATACTGATCTTCATGTCGCTGCTGGTGATTTTGGTAAAAAACCTGGTCGAGTAATTGGCCATGAAGGTGTGGGTATTGTGACTAAAATTGCACCTGATGTAACAAGTTTGAAGGTTGGAGATCGTGTTAGTATTGCATGGTTCCATGCAGGTTGTGGCACCTGTGAATATTGTATATCGGGTAATGAAACATTTTGCCGAAGTGCTTTAAATTCAGGTTATAGTGTCGATGGTGGTATGGCTGAACAATGTATTGTCAAAGCTGATTATGCGGTAAAAGTTCCCGATGGACTTGATCCAGCCCAAGCAACTAGTGTGACTTGTGCTGGGGTGACTACTTATAAAGGCATAAAAGTAGCCGATACTAAACCGGGTCAATGGCTGGCTGTATTTGGTATTGGTGGGCTTGGTACTTTGGCTATTGAATATGGTAAAAATGTTTTCAATAATAAAGTTGTTGCGATTAGTAACAGTGATAGTCAACTAGAGTTGTGTAAGAAACTTGGTGCTGATTTAGTGGTTAATCCTAAAAAAGTGGCTGATGTTGGTGCTTACATCAAAGAACATACTGATGGTGGTGTGCATGGTGCGGTAGTTACTTCAGTTACTAAAACAGCATTCAATCAGGCTATTGGTTCTGTACGTCCATTAGGTCGGGTTGTTGCATTGGGTCTACCTTCTGAAACAATGGATTTAAGTATTCCTAAGACAGTTCTTGATGGTATTCAGGTATTAGGCTCATTAGTAGGTACTCGAGAAGATTTAGCGGAAGCATTTCGTTTTAGTGCTGAAGGTAAAGTTGTACCAATTGTTGAAAAACGCCCTCTTGAAGATATCAATGATGTGATTGACGAAATGAAAGCAGGTAAAATTCGTGGTCGTATGGTTATTGATATGAAAATGAAGAAAAAAAAGTAATTATTGCGTAATTAACTTATTGAAAGTCAGCTTTATGCTGACTTTTTTATTGACAGTAACTTCTGATTTGGAAAGCTTTTTTTCTATTAAAATTAATCTTGCTTGTTTTTTATAAATAAAGTCCTATTATAGGCAAATTTTGCTTTGTTGATCAGTTTAAGAGGTTATTTATGTCTGAACACAATTTAGAGAATAATTTGCGGAAAGATCTTGGTTTAGTTTCTGCATTATCACTAGTTGTTGGAATGGTTTTAGGCGCTGGTGCATTTATGAAACCACCTGCTGTATTAGAAGTCGCTGGCGATTATAATTTTGCTTTGTTAGCGTGGATTATTGGTGGAGTTTTTTCAATTTGTGGTGGTTTAACGTTATGTGAACTAGGGGTTATGTTCCCGAAAACTGGGGGCATGCTGGTTTATTTAGAAAAAATTTATGGTGCTAAAGTTTCTCATTTATATGGTTGGATGATCACTGTACTTTTTGCTCCATCCTTAGTTGGGGCTTTGGTTGGTTATTTTAGTTCTGTATTTTGTTTATTATTTGGGATCAATGATGCCTATCGTATGGCGGTAAGCGCTGGTGTTTTGGGGCTTATTGCATGCATTAATTCAATTGGTGTAAAACAGGCTGGATATCTACAAACGATTGCTACTTTTTGTAAGCTTGTTCCAATTTTGTTGTTAGCAATATTTGGATTATGGAAAGGTAATGGTCAAGTTGCATTATTTAGTGCTAGTGGACAAAGTATTGAAACTTACGCACCATTTGCAGTGGCAATATTGGCAACACTATTTGCTTATGATGGATGGGCGCAGGTTGCATCTGTTGCTGGTGAAATTCGTAATCCATCAAAAGTATTACCTAAAGCAATTATTCTCGGCATAATATTTTTAGTGATTGTTTATGCTTGTATCAATATTGCGTTATTTAAGATATTTCCGGTACAAGAAATGGTTACGCTTGGGCATGACGCTTCAGCAGTTGCTTCACAACGCATGTTTGGACATTTAGGCGGTAATTTAGTTGCTGTTGGTATAATGGTTTCAATTCTTGGTGGTATTAATGGTTATATCATGACTTTATCTCGAACTATTTTTAGTATGGGAGAGCGAGGAACCATCATTGGAGCAAAATTTTTAAGTACTATTGATGACGATAGCCGTTCACCAGTGAATGCAATTATTATATTGGTTGTTTTTTCATTCCTTTATTCAACCCTGCTTGATGCTGATCGTTTATCTGAAATCTCGATGTTCTCTATTTGGGTTTTTTATCTATTGACGTTTATTGGGGTAATTATCGCGAGGAAAAAATTTGCTGATATCCCAAGACCTTATAAAGTCATTGGTTACCCAGTTATTCCTCTTATCGCTATTTTAGGCGCTGGCTATGTTATATATGGTATGTTAATTCACCAAACAGTAAATGGGATTGCTTCAATTGTATTAACTTTAATTGGTTTGCCTCTTTATTACTATTTTGATAATAAAAATAAACATATTGAACTTTCACTTGGTGAAGTAAAGAAATACCAATTTAAAACTAAGTATATGATTGCAATATCTTCAATTATTATTGTTTTAGGTTTAATTGCTTACGGTTATTTTGTAATCAAATAATCGTTAAGCATATTGATTCAACAATTGTTAATTAAAACCGACAGATTGAAGTGCCCCCCAATAGTTGGACAACCAATTACTGGGGGTCTTTTTATGTCAAAATATAGTCGAGATTTAAAAATTATCATAGCTAATGAATTCTTATCAGGAGAATCATCGGAAATTCTTTCAAAAAAATATGCGATATCTGCTCGTCAGATTCGATATTGGTCCCAAGTGGTTGCGATTCATGGAGGTAACGTCTTTCAACCAACACCTCATTTACGTCATGCCGAAGCAAGATTACAAGCACTAAAATTAATGTGGACAAATAATTG
>NZ_NASN01000086.1:0-3324 GCF_002142015.1 Gilliamella sp. A7 | reverse complement strand
TTTGTATTTATTTGATATTCGAATGAATAGAAAGATAAAGCTCTTTAACAATTAGGAACAAGCTGAAAGAAACGAGTTCTCGTTTTTATCGCAAGCTGATATATGAAAATATGTTGGATTGAGATAAGAAAGAGAAAAAAGCGTAATTAAAACCAAGACAACTGTGAGTTGTAAGGTTAAGAAATTAAGCGTACACGGTGGATGCCTAGGCAATCAGAGGCGATGAAGGACGTGTTAATCTGCGAAAAGCGACGGTAAGCCGATAAAAGGCGCTATAGCCGTTGATGTCCGAATGGGGAAACCCAGTGTAGGTGACTACACTATCATCTGATGAATACATAGTCAGATGAGGCGAACCGGGAGAACTGAAACATCTAAGTACCCCGAGGAAAAGAAATCAACCGAGATTCCCTAAGTAGCGGCGAGCGAAAGGGGAGGAGCCCAAGCGGGTAGCATAATGTATTAGTGGAAGCGTCTGGAAAGTCGCACGATAGAGGGTGAAAGTCCCGTACACGAAGATGCATGATGTGGAAGCTTATAGAGTAGGGCGGGACACGTGATATCCTGTCTGAAGATGGGGGGACCATCCTCCAAGGCTAAATACTCCTGATTGACCGATAGTGAACCAGTACCGTGAGGGAAAGGCGAAAAGAACCCCGGGAGGGGAGTGAAATAGACCCTGAAACCGTGTACGTACAATCAGTGGGAGCTGTTGCCGTTAGGTAATAGTGACTGCGTACCTTTTGTATAATGGGTCAGCGACTTATATTCTGTAGCAAGGTTAACCGAATAGGGGAGCCGAAGGGAAACCGAGTATTAACTGTGCGTTAAGTTGCAGGGTATAGACCCGAAACCCGGTGATCTAGCCATGGGCAGGTTGAAGGTTGGTTAACACTAACTGGAGGACCGAACCGACTAATGTTGAAAAATTAGCGGATGACCTGTGGCTGGGGGTGAAAGGCCAATCAAACCGGGAGATAGCTGGTTCTCCCCGAAAGCTATTTAGGTAGCGCCTCATGAGTAACTGTTGGGGGTAGAGCACTGTTTCGGCTAGGGGGCCATCCCGGCTTACCAACCCGATGCAAACTCCGAATACTGACAAGTTTAATCATGGGAGACACACGGCGGGTGCTAACGTTCGTCGTGAAGAGGGAAACAACCCAGACCGCCAGCTAAGGTCCCAAAGTCATAGTTAAGTGGGAAACGAAGTGGGAAGGCTTAGACAGCTAGGATGTTGGCTTAGAAGCAGCCATCATTTAAAGAAAGCGTAATAGCTCACTAGTCGAGTCGGCCTGCGCGGAAGATGTAACGGGGCTAAAACTATGCACCGAAGCTGCGGCAGCGTATTTAGATACGTTGGGTAGGGGAGCGTTCTGTAAGCCGTTGAAGGTGTATTGTGAGGTATGCTGGAGGTATCAGAAGTGCGAATGCTGACATAAGTAACGATAAAGCGGGTGAAAAGCCCGCTCGCCGGAAGACCAAGGGTTCCTGTCCAACGTTAATCGGGGCAGGGTGAGTCGACCCCTAAGGAGAGGCCGAAGGGCGTATCTGATGGGAAACGGGTTAATATTCCCGTACTGGCTATAACTGCGATGGGGGGACGAAGAAGGCTAGGTTTACCACCTATTGGATGGTGGGTTAATCGTGTAGGGGTGTGATTAGGCAAATCCGGTCACTGAAACCCTGAGGCGTGATGACGAGGCACTAAGGTGCTGAAGTAATTGATGCCCTGCTTCCAGGAAAATCCTCTAAGCTTCAGGTTATAGTTAATCGTACCCGAAACCGACACAGGTGGTCAGGTAGAGAATACTAAGGCGCTTGAGAGAACTCGGGTGAAGGAACTAGGCAAAATGGTGCCGTAACTTCGGGAGAAGGCACGCTGATGGTAATTGAAGTCCCATGCGGATGGAGGTGAAATCAGTCGAAGATACCAGCTGGCTGCAACTGTTTAATAAAAACACAGCACTGTGCAAACACGAAAGTGGACGTATACGGTGTGACGCCTGCCCGGTGCTGGAAGGTTAATTGATGGGGTTATGCGTAAGCAGAAGCTCTTGATCGAAGCCCCAGTAAACGGCGGCCGTAACTATAACGGTCCTAAGGTAGCGAAATTCCTTGTCGGGTAAGTTCCGACCTGCACGAATGGCGTAATGATGGCCAGGCTGTCTCCACCCGAGACTCAGTGAAATTGAAATTGCCGTGAAGATGCGGTGTACCCGTGGCAAGACGGAAAGACCCCGTGAACCTTTACTATAGCTTGACAGTGAACATTGAGCCTTAATGTGTAGGATAGGTGGGAGACTAAGAAGTGTGTACGCCAGTATGCATGGAGTCGCCCTTGAAATACCACCCTTTAATGTTTGATGTTCTAACCTATACTTCTGAATCGAGGTAAGGGACACTGTCTGGTGGGTAGTTTGACTGGGGCGGTCTCCTCCCAAAGAGTAACGGAGGAGCACGAAGGTTAGCTAATCCTGGTCGGACATCAGGAGGTTAGTGCAATGGCAAAAGCTAGCTTGACTGCGAGAGTGACGGCTCGAGCAGGTACGAAAGTAGGTCATAGTGATCCGGTGGTTCTGAATGGAAGGGCCATCGCTCAACGGATAAAAGGTACTCCGGGGATAACAGGCTGATACCGCCCAAGAGTTCATATCGACGGCGGTGTTTGGCACCTCGATGTCGGCTCATCACATCCTGGGGCTGAAGTAGGTCCCAAGGGTACGGCTGTTCGCCGTTTAAAGTGGTACGCGAGCTGGGTTTAGAACGTCGTGAGACAGTTCGGTCCCTATCTGCCATGGGCGTAGGAAAATTGAGAGGGTTTGCTTCTAGTACGAGAGGACCGAAGTGAACGCACCGCTGGTGTTCGGGTTGTGATGCCAATTGCATTGCCCGGTAGCTACGTGCGGAATAGATAAGTGCTGAAAGCATCTAAGTACGAAACTAGCCTCGAGATGAGTTTTCCCTGATGAGAATCAGTAAGGTCCGTTTGAGACTAAGACGTAGATAGGTCAGGTGTGTAAGTGTAGTGATACATTGAGCTAACTGATACTAATGAACCGAGAGTCTTAACCTTACAACTCGGAGTTGTTTTGGATACGCGAGATTGATTATGAGATAATCGAACAGTTTGTTCCGGATTGAGCGATTGATGTAGATATGAGATAATGTGCATTAATTGAAGAAAGAGAAGACAGGATATGTCTGGCGGTAATAGCGCGGTGGTCCCACCTGACCCCATGCCGAACTCAGAAGTGAAACGCCGTAGTGCCGATGGTAGTGTGGGTATTACCCATGTGAGAGTAGGGTGCCGCCAGACTTTTAAAT
>NZ_NASN01000085.1:0-3548 GCF_002142015.1 Gilliamella sp. A7 | reverse complement strand
CTTGTAAAGATACTGACAGTAAAAAACGATGAATTCAATGGATTATTTTTTAGAACAATTAGTTTATTCTAAATGGGGTGTAAATAGGATTTATAATTTTAATTTATATATTTAAGAAATAATTTATCTGATTTGGATTATGAAATCATACCCAAAAAGGCTCTTGATTCTTTGAGTGATATAAAAATATCAATCATTGGATATTGTTGCTTTGCTTGTTTCTTAAACATACCTGATGAACCTTTAGACGATAACGAACTAATAACATACGTTAGGTGGGAAAAATTAATAATACTGAAGAGGTTAAACAAGTTGATATAACGGAAGCAGAATCTATAGGTTATATATGGGATCATTTGGATGATTTTGATCCTACAACGAGTAAAACATACTATGTAGTTAGTTAAAACTTAATCTCATGAAGGTACTTTCCCTCATAAAGGGGGGGCAGTTTGAAAAACATTTCAACTTACCTTCTGGAACTTATGGAAGTTCAGATAGTTTTGCTATACCATCCTACTAAAGGATGGTTAGCTGTCCGTATTACAAAAGCTTTAAAAATAGGTAGAGCATAATGGATAATCCATGCACAAATTGTGAAAAAAATATTGTTCTTTCAGATATTAAATCTGTGGAGAAGGTTTTGTCATATTGTTTTCCTGAGGAATTTATATCACATTATCTATCCTTTAATGGTGGGATACCGTCCAGAGCTTGGTGGGAAAGTAATGATGATTTTGAACCATTAGAAGTGGCTTTTTTGAAACCATTTAAATATAACAAATTAACTAATGATGATCCGAAATCTTTAATTGATGGTTGTTATCATGAGATGATCAAAAAGAATGTGATTCCGATAAATATCATACCTTTTGGGAATGATTGGGGTGGTAATTATTTTTGTCTAAATAAAAATGATGGTAGTGTGATCTTTTATGCGACAGATTCATTTGATCCAAATCTTTCTATGGATAAAAATCATATGTTAGTACAGAGAAAACTCGCTTCTTCTTTCAAAGAGTTTATGGATAAATTAGTTACCGAAGAGGATTTGGCCTAGCTATTTAATTAATTTTAAGAGTTGGGCAAGAAAAATGAGTCTTCCCAGCTTTTTTTATTATTTAACTCTTATTCCGTACTTTAAAAATACCGTCCTTGATCCCCTTAACCATCTAGCCATGATTTATTACCTCACATAATTGTTTGAGGTAAACTGTTGTAAAGAGATTTCCAATTTTAGCTTCTTCTCTAATTATTAGTCAGCAATATGCATCAACAATCAGTTGCTTATCATCACTAAAATCATTTTCTGCTTTGTTTAAGATTAACTGTCTATCTTTGCAATAAGCTGTTACCACTTAGGCGCAGGTAAGTGATAAGAGATGCTGGCGGTAGTCGTGTGTTTAAAGGTATGATGGCATCTTAGTCGTCCCAATACCTCAATTGGAATAAGAGTAGAATACAATCTTAATCAATACATCCCTAATACACTCTATTGGATTGACTGATGGGGATTACTTTGGTTTTATTGAGGTTCAAAAAAAGGGGATAAATAGCCAACTTTTATACCTAAACCTAACGAAGATTGAATTGATAATCCAATGATTGTTATAAGTAAAGGTTTTGAGCCTTATAAACTAGATATTTTAACTATTAAAGTGAAATTATATGACTGGTAAAATTAAACTGCCTGCTTTAGAAATCTTCATGACTGCAGTGGATGCAGTAGAATTCTCCAAAGTTTTAAAAGATCAGATTGAGTCGGTTAAATTTATTACACAATATATTTGGCCTGATCTGAATATACCGACTTTTGATGTACTGGATATGGAAATAGCTAAAAATATAGATTTTAGTATTATAAATACCGATATTTTAAGTATTGAAGATTATAAAAAAAAATACGTTATACATTATCCAGGGTCAAATTATGATGGTGCTATGGTTGGAGAAGGTCTTGTCCGCTTTTCATGTTCTGAATTAGCCAATTATGATACTGAGTCTTTAAGAAATGGTCGATTAACTGCTTCTTATAATGTGGTAAAACAACCTGAGACCGATAAATTTGTAAAAGCGGTATGGAAAATATTTAAAAAAGGCGCCAAGAAGGTTTATTTAATTAATCGGGAAACGGGGCAGATAGCGGATAAACCTGAGACACGTTTTTTTGCCTGGCCGGACGCTGCGAAGAAGTTTAATGGGGAAGATGGGCATTATTTAACTAACCATGCCTTTGCCTATTTTGTGGCCAAAGACGTGTAATAAAATGCAAATAAAATAGACAAGATGTTCAATATAATCTAATAAAAGAACAGATAATGTTTAAGTGACCTATCAATTGGAAAATAAAATGATAGCGTTTAGCATAGTGAATAATAGTGATCTCACTTAGATAGAAACAATACTTAAAAAAGAATTAAATTGCTCCCTCGAACCAATAGCAAGCCGAAATAGGGTCGAAGAGATACATTTGGACCTTCGCAAAGGAGGTAATTTTCCTATTGTAGGTGTTTTTTATTATCCATGTGTGAATAATGATCAGCTAATGTCTACACCTAATTCATCTGATGGGTAGGGCTCCTTGCTTTATTGTATAACGAAAGCAAATAATTCTAGCTATCTATTATTCAGGTTATATAGTGGAGCAGAGCCATGTATGGAGATGATGCTTGTTGATTCTGGAAAAACGATTCGATTAGTAAGTGCGATGAAAGAAGATAAATAGATTTTTTATTAAATAGTTATTAAAAATAAAAAAAAGTTAAAACGAAATCAGACCTGATTGAAATGATTAATGGATTTATTTAAAAAGGTCTAATAGCGCATGTTAGGCACATTGATCTGCATAATAATCAGGCTCATAGTAAAGCAATCGAATAGTTATGTTGGGGGTTGTCTGACAAAAAGTAAAATTCAAATGGAGGTAGTGCATGGAAAACCCTAACAATCAAGTAGTTGATTTGTTGATTTCCCATAATCAAATTTTAGTTCGATCTAGAGCTTATTCTGAAAAATTATCTCAATGGGGTAAAGAGAATATTGAACAAGGTGCCGTCATTCATAAAGATTATGTTATATTTGATCCTTTACCTGACGAAGCTTTTGGAGCTAATGTTGTTTTAAATCTAACAGATAATTTTGTTATGGATGAAAATACACAACGGTGTATTGTGACTCCTTTTTATATTAATAATAGTGATAATGTAGAAGTTGCATCAGCTGCAGAAAAATTCAAAATAAACATAGCATTTGATAGATCTTTATATGATCTTTATTATGAAATTTGCGAAAATGATGAGGTTTTTTACAAATTTACTTTTGTTCCAGCAGAAAGCCCAATAGTTGCCAGATACCTGATTGATGATCCTTGGGGCGGCGAAAAAGATAAAGCACTTAAACTTGGTTTCTTATGATTAACTAATTTATATAATCAATGTAATTTTTAATAAAACATTTAATTTAGTTTATATATGTGAGGCCTTACCTTGTTAATTAGCGAAATTAAAAAGTAAGTATGTATATATAGATTTTTATATCTTATAGATGTT
>NZ_NASN01000084.1:0-3946 GCF_002142015.1 Gilliamella sp. A7 | reverse complement strand
GATATAAATAAATCATGGTTAATTTTCTTATTAAGACACTATATTCATCAAAAATAAGCTTAAAAGTTAGAAATATATTATTTTACATTAAAATACTTACGGTCGACGAAAATGATTGCACAAACTGAAAGGATAGTGAGATAACATTTTTACTAAGAAATTCCGATGTGATCGAGTTATTTACAACTCGGTAAAATTTTTCTTCGCCATACGGATTAGTCCACAAAAAAGATTCAATAATGTGCGAATTTAGAAATGCCCTAACTTTCGCTACTTCTTCAAGATTTCCAGTGTAGGTTAGTTCCCATGACTCACTATTATTATTAATTCCATTAGCGAATAATTGCTTATAGCCATCGCCAAAACTAATTTCATTAATATTTGACGAATCTGAGCCCTTAGGATGCCCCATTGTTCGCCATTCGAATTTATCAATTTCCATTATTTATCACCTATTTAACAAAATGTACAAATCACCGCCAGGTGATGTGGATCTTTGTAAAGCTTCGCCTATATTTTTTTGAATAATTGGCTTAATCTGAGCTTCAAGTGCATTCTGATTAATATTGCCAGCTTGCGGTTGTGAAGAATTATTGGACTGCATATTAATTGCAACGCTTGTATTTACATTAACTGAATTTGATGGACTACTTGATTTACCAACAAAAGCAACTGGCAAAGCGTGACCAACATTAACGTATCCACCATCAGCATATCCGTGCTGTGCTTCTCTCATTAGTGCATATAAATTTGCTACACCAATGCGTTTAGTCGATTCTTTAGTGAACACAAATTCACCTTTATGCACAATACCTGCAGGGGTATATTTATTACCATTGCCAGTATAACCACCAGGTTCATTGTTATAACCAACACCACCACCTTTAGCGTAACCATGAATTAGCCCACCGCTATAGGCTTGTTGTAGCCCACCAGTAGCAGCACCTGCACCGCCTCCGGCACCACCACCCAGCCACCCCATCGCAGATTGAATTGCTTTAGCTAATAATAATTTATTAATAATTTCAATAATATTTGTTAAAATTGATTTAGTTAATGATTTAAAGTCCGTTTTACCAGTAGTCACTAATTCAGTTAATGAACGACTAACCGATCCCATAGCATTGCTGGCGATGTCACGAAAACCATTAAATACATTTAAACCATTCTCAGCAAATTCATTTATACCTAATTTTAAGCCAGCAAACCAATCACCTTCATGCTGATCTTCCAATTGCCAACTTTGTTCAAGTGCCTGCTTAGCTTTAGTATATTCTTCAGTAATTTTTGCTACTTCGGTTGGATCTTTGATTTTTTCTAGATCACCTTCTTCTTTTTTATCTAATTGGATAAGTTCATTTGCTCTGTTTGACTGTTTTGAAGTCATCCCGAAAGTAGCTTGTTTTATTTCCGATTGAGAAACTATATTTGCCGTATATTCGCGTATCTGTTGCAGAGCCTTGATAGACGCTTGATATTGTTCAATCTCTTCGCTAAGAGCAGCATTTTTTTCTTGTTGAGCTAACAATGCTTCTTTATGCCCTAAAATATACTTCTCTTGTGCGGTAAGTTTACTTTTATCACTTTGGTTTTCTAAAGTTTCGATTTGAGCTTGTAGTTCAAAGTATTTTTGACGCTCAGATGTCATTGTGTTGAGCGTTGAAGATTGTTCTCGTAAAGTATTAAGTTGATTTATCAAGCTTATTTCTTGTTGTTGCGAAGTTTGAAGAATATTGGTTGTAGATGATGATCTACCTTCTTTGAGGTGTCGAGCATATATTGCATTTGCGGTATCATTAATTTTCTGTTTTGAGGCATAATACGGGCTATTCTCGTCATACATTTTATTATTTTCTATTGCTGCCTCTTTCATCTCAGCAATTTCCATGTCCGCTCTTTGTCGAGGTGTCATTGTCATTTGAGAGTATTTATAAAACGGGCTCTTTTTGGGGTCGATTTTTTCCTCTAAATCTTTTGATTCACTTAAGCGCTTAATCTCGCCTGCAGCTCCATTTGCTTTATTTGCTATTTCTTTCAGTTTACGGATAAGTGTATCTAGACCGTCTGAAGGGTTATTTGTATTATTGTACAACGTGCTTAATTCGTTAATAAGTCTATTGATTTTTTCTGCCGCTTTTATTGAATCTGTTTCAGATTGTATATCAGCCATCAGCTCAAGAATACTTTGAGCTTGCTCTTTTGTTGTACCAAAATATTCAGCATAATTTTCTATTTTTCCTTGAATACCGCTGACAAAGTTTGCCGTAGCCAAATCATTGGAGGATAACATTGCATTTAAATCTTGCCCACTTGACTTAATTTTATCAATCTGCTTTAGTACTGATCCCAAGCTAGATTGTGTATTAGTACCTACACTAGTGAGCGCTTCACGTCCAATCCCTTCGATATTTTTAAATCCATCCTGCAACTCTTTTTTCGCACTTGATACCACCGTTTTTAAATCTTTTTCACTTGACTTGAGTTCTGCTTTAGCGAGTTCACGATTGTTTTTCAACAATTTCATCATTTCGTCAGACAGAAAAAATTCTCCGGTCTGCTTATCTTGTGACATAACAGTATTCAAGTGCTCTTGAGCTGCCGCTAATTGCTCTGTCGCGCTTTCCGTTTCAAATAATTTTGGTATCATATTACCAAACAGACCAATCACAGCAGAAATACCAATATTGAGAGGATTTAATGAGGTTAATAGTGTGCTAAATGTATTTCCTACTCCATTTTGCATAACCATAGACATTAAAGATGTCTGAAATCCTGAAAAATCACCTTTCATTATTTGTAGATACATTGAAGCTGTTTGTGTGGTAGCAGTTCTTGTTGCATCTTCGAAAGATTTAGTTGCTGTTGATGCTCTAGTTACTTTTTTAAAATATACGTCTGCTGAATATCCCGCCCCTAATTGTGCTGATTGATATTTTAGCATTTGTTCTTTAGACAAATCCTGAGCTGCTGCTTGGGCTTTTAGTTGGTTGGAATAACTAATTTTAACATTACTAGCATTTTGTTCGGCACTTGCTACTTCTTTATGTTTAAGCGCTACATCAACCAATAATTGTTTATAGTTGTTAATATCAAGATTTCCCGACTTATATGATGCTCCTAATTGTGCGGTGATTTTTTTCAACTCTTTTGAAGATGCACTTGAATTTTTTAAACTGTCAATTTGCAGTCTAAAGCTTGTATAGAGTTTGTCTCCGGAATCAGCTAATTGTTTTCGGGAAAGTACAAGTTTTCTCTCTTCATCTGCTGCTTGTCGGGTTGCTTTGGCACTTTTAATCGCATTTTGATAAACCCGTTCAAAGTCCCTCAGTTCTTCAGCTGTAACAGTTGATGCTCGTTTTTTTGCCGCTGTTAGATCATCTGTCGCTGCGGCTGCATTTCTCGCTTTTTTGCTGAATTCATCTAATTTTCTATTCGCTTCTTCAACACTTTGAGTATTAATTTTTAGTGTTAATGATTTAATTTCTTCTGCCATTTTTTCTCCAGATAATAAAAAACCCACTAACAGTGGGTTATTATGATTTGTTCATTATTTTAGCTTTAAGTTATTCTTTAATTTATTGGCAAAACAATCGTTGATATTTTAGTATTATCATTTAAATTCATCCGTTATGACCTTTATTTTTATTAATCAGCAGAGATTTATCTGATAAATGTTAAGATTTTATGAGTAAAAGGTATTAATACTAAAATACAAACTATCAAAATGCGCTTATTCTTTGTTTAGAGTATGTTGTGTGATTTTTCAAATGAACATGTTTTTTGATATAAGGCTTTCGAGAATCAAATATCTTCACTCTAGGAGCTTATTTATCATCTAGCTCTTTAATGTAGTTCATTTAATAATAAAAATAGAATTGTTATTCATTAATTCTTTTTACCTATGTTTATATTAAAAACACCATTTCGATTCCAATCATTAAAGTAC
>NZ_NASN01000083.1:0-4344 GCF_002142015.1 Gilliamella sp. A7 | reverse complement strand
ATATAACATATAAAGAATTACCAATACAAATCTTGTAGAACGTTTGATGATCCTTTTTTCATTATTTATATCAAAATTAATTTCAATCTTAATTCTAATTATTGCTATTTATTGACTTTATTATTATTATTCGCTGGGTATTTTTTTTGAGGATTGATAAATGAAAGTAATTGTAACAGGTGGAGCAGGTTTCATTGGATCTGCTGTAGCTAGATATATTATAGAAAATACCATAGATGAAGTCTTAGTTATTGACAAATTGACTTATGCTGGAAATTTAGAGTCATTAAATGACGTATGGACTAATGAGCGATTTTCATTCAAACAAATTGATATCTGCGATAGACAAGCACTTGATAATATAATTTTAAGTTATACTCCAGATATTATCATGCATCTAGCGGCAGAAAGTCATGTAGATCGTTCCATTGACAATCCTTCTTCATTCATAGAAACAAATATAATTGGTACCTACACATTGCTCGAATCCTCTCTAGCTTATTGGCGCAAATTAGATAAAATTAGGCAATCAACTTTTCGTTTTCATCATATTTCGACAGATGAAGTTTATGGTGATTTGCATGGAACAACAGATTTATTTACAGAAAAAACTCCGTATTCACCAAGTAGCCCTTATTCAGCCTCAAAAGCATCAAGTGATCACCTTGTTCGAGCGTGGCATAGAACTTTTGGGTTGCCTACAGTTATTACTAATTGTTCGAATAATTATGGACCTTATCATTTCCCAGAAAAATTAATTCCACTAATGATTTTAAATGCATTAGAAGGTAAACCTTTGCCTGTTTATGGTAATGGTCAACAAATCCGAGATTGGTTATATGTCGAAGATCATGCCAGAGCTCTTTATTTAGTGGCAACTAAAGCAAAAGTTGGAGAAAATTATAATATCGGTGGTCACAATGAGCGAAAAAATATTGATGTGGTGAATCTTATTTGTGAGTTACTTGAAGAGTTTGTACCAAATAAACCTAATAATATTCAATTTTATAAGGATCTTATTACTTATGTAACTGATAGACCGGGACATGATCAAAGATATGCTATTGATTCTTCAAAAATATATCAAGATTTAGAATGGAAACCAAAAGAAACATTTGAAAGTGGTATGCGCAAAACTGTACATTGGTACCTAAATAATAAAATTTGGTGTGAGCATATTAAAGATGGTTCATATGTGCGTTTAAGACAAGGTATTATAAACTAAGGTAAATATATGAAAGGAATTGTACTTGCGGGTGGTTCGGGAACTCGACTTTATCCTATAACGAGAGGTATTTCGAAACAGTTATTACCAGTATATGATAAACCAATGATTTATTATCCATTATCGGTACTTATGCTTGCAGGTATCCGTGATATTTTAATCATTACAACACCTGAAGATTTATCTATGTTTCAAAGGTTACTTGGTGATGGTTCAAAATTTGGAATTAAGCTAAGTTATGCGCAGCAACCAAAACCAGAAGGATTAGCTCAAGCTTTTTTAATAGGTGAAGAATTTATCGACAAACAACGTTGTGCAATGATATTAGGTGATAATTTGTTTTTTGGTGAAAGTTTTGGTAAAAAGTTAATTAATGTAGTTAACCAAAAACAAGGTTCTACTATTTTTGGATATCAGGTAGTTGATCCTGAAAGGTTTGGCGTTGTTGATTTCGATGAAAATTTTAAGGCATTGTCAATTGAAGAAAAACCTCTTCACCCTAAATCAAATTGGGCAGTAACGGGACTTTATTTTTATGATGAAAATGTCGTTGAAATGGCGAAATGTGTAAAACCTTCGGACAGAGGCGAATTAGAAATAACAACTCTTAATCAAATGTATTTAGATGCGGGACTTTTGAACGTAGAAATATTAGGACGAGGTTTTGCATGGCTTGATACCGGAACTCATGATAGTTTGATTGAAGCTTCATCCTTTGTACAAGTTATAGAGAAAAGGCAAGGTTTAAAAGTAGCTTGTCTTGAAGAAATCGCCTATCGTAATGGCTGGATAAGTGCTGAACAAGTAAAAGAAGAATCTGTTACTTTAAGTAAAACATTATATGGGCAGTACTTAGCTAAATTAATAAACCATTAGAGGTACCAATGGAAGTAATACAAACTGAAATTCCAGATGTGAAAATAGTCCAACCTAAGGTATATGGTGATGAGAGAGGTTTCTTTTTGGAAACATTTGAGCAAAAACGTTATCAGGAAATGTTAGGTATCAATCTCAATTTTGTTCAGGATAACCATTCTCGTTCACAAAAAGGTGTTTTAAGAGGATTACATTTTCAAACTAAAAATCCACAAGGAAAATTGGTTAGAGTCGTTAGAGGCAAAGTCTTTGATGTTGCTGTCGATATTCGCAAAGATTCGAAAACTTATGGTAAATGGGTTGGGATGATTTTGTCAGAAGATAATAAAACACAATTATGGATACCTCCTGGATTGGCTCATGGTTTTTTAGTATTATCCGATATTGCTGATTTTGAATATAAATGTACTAATTACTATGATCCAACATCCGAAGCATGTTTACTTTGGAATGATCCAACAGTAAATATTGAGTGGACTATATCTAATCCAATATTATCTGAAAAAGATAAGCTAGGTAAAACATTGAAGGAATTGTAATTAACTTATGAAGGTTTTATTAACTGGGGCAAATGGTCAATTAGGACACTGTTTTATAGATAAATTTCCTACTGATTGGATATTATTGGCAACTGATAGCCAAGAATTAGATATTACAGACAATTTATCTGTTAATAATTTTATTAATGAACATAGGCCTGATGTTATTGTCAATGCAGCTGCATATACTGCGGTTGATATGGCTGAAGATGAACCTAACTTGGCTCATTTAGTAAATGAGATTGGGCCAAAAAATCTTGCAGTGGCAGCAAAAAAATACAATGCTAAATTTATTCATGTTTCGACGGACTATGTTTTTGATGGCACTAAAAATATTCCATATACAGAAGAAGATATAACTAATCCGATTAATATTTATGGTGAAACAAAACGTAATGGTGAAATTGCTATTTTAAATAATAATTCTTCGGCAATTATCATCAGAACTTCATGGGTTTTTAGTGAATATGGTAATAATTTTGTCAAAACTATGTTAAAACTAGCCTCAAATAGATCGGAATTATCAATTATTAATGATCAGTTTGGCTGTCCAACTTATGCAGGGGACATTGCAAACGCAATTTTAACAATGATTATGAATCATTGTGATGGAGGAATTTATCATTATTGTGGGGATCAATGTATTACTTGGTTTAAATTTGCATCTAAGATATTTCTTATTGCTGAAGAGTTGAATTCTATAACAACTAAAAAAATAGTAGTTAAACCAATTCTAACTTCTGATTATCCAACTAAAGCTAAAAGGCCATTATATTCAGTATTAAGTATGAATAAGATAGAAAAGATAGCTGGCATTAAAGCTTCAGATTGGAATAAGGCTTTAGTGCATGTTATTTCTCTCATTGAATAATCATAATAACTGCTTTAATTTTATTGTTATACAAGCTCTAGGATGTTGTTTTTTGATAAGACATTTAAGAAGTTTTAAGAAAATTGAGCTTGAATATTCTCTTCTTAAAAATTTTCTGAATAAATAAAAAAATACATTTAATGTATTTTTTTTATCATGAAATAATTTATTTAGTACCTTAGAATATTCCATTTCAAGTTTCCTTGATGGACTAATCTTTTTACGATCTTGTAGGTTAAAATCTAAAGAGTGATTTATTTTGCCTACGCATACTCCTTTATAGACTGTATTATCGAGTGTTTTTAAATTAATAAAGAAATCAGTATCAATAGCATAAAGTGCATATTTTTCATTAAATATTTCTTTTTTAATATTTGTTATAGATGTTATTAATCGATGAGAAAGAGTTAATCCTGATGAAATTGATTCAATTTCACCCATTTGAAAAGTTTTTTTATCAAAAATTTCATGGTTTTTATGATATACAGGGAAACATAAAGAATTTTCTTCTCTTCTCCATCCATGCGAATAGATAGAAGGAATGATTACATCATAATTGCTATTTTTTGCTATATTTTTGAAAAAATCTTCATTTAGTTGAGAATCTTGATCCAATACAGAAAAAAAATCATAATTTTCTTTATTAAGAAACAGATTATATATTTTACTTAAAGCAACATTATTAATGTCTTCATAAATTGATAGTTTGATTTTTTTTAAGCTAAAAATATTGCTGAATTTCTGACACTCTTGCTCTGTTAAAAAATTAGGTCCATTATTCCAAATAATAATTTTTAAGTTGATATCTTTAATATTTGTGGAAAGTAATGATT
>NZ_NASN01000082.1:0-4407 GCF_002142015.1 Gilliamella sp. A7 | reverse complement strand
GTAGAATTATGACCAATAAATATCAAATATAAAGATAATAAAATTTAATGAGAGTCATTGTGATTTTATTATTACTTACTAGATAACAGAAATGGTAAGTGGTAATTATATGAAAATTTTTTTATTCTTTACAAAAGATGACGAAATTGTAATCCTTAATAAAAATAGTGAGTTTGTTAATAAGTTAGATAGAAAAATATATACAAAATTAGATACTGAAGTTCAAACTGAAAACGAATCAGATTCGTTTGAAAAACTCAAGAAAGAGGTAGATCTAAAAGAGTTTATTTATGATGTTTCATTTTGTGCACTAGCTACTTCTTTAGTATTTAGAGATTAATAATGGTTAAAATCCATAATTGATCTTAAATTAAACTTTATTATCTATTCTTTTAGATATCTGATAGAAAAATAGACTGGAAAACAGGTTAAATTAGATTTGTTTGTTATTTTTGAACATTAAATCTGTTTTTAAGTTTATCTAATCTGTAGAATTAAAATAAGACAAAATTCAATCAGTATGTTAATTGGCTATTATGCTGATCGAGAAATAGTATAAAATCGTTAATTTAACTAACTTGATAGTCAATATAGTTAGTTGCGATAAATAATTTTCATAATGCAATAAATGATTGGAATTATACAGCTATAAGATTGTTTGCTAGCATAAATTCACTTTATTCCCCACTAAAAAATTAATAATATGAGTGAATTACATGGAAAAAACAAATAATACATTTCCCACATTGAGTCTGCTTGCTTTAGCTACCGCACTATTTATTTCTATTATGACTGAAGCTTTGCCTGCTGGATTTTTACTTTTAATAAGTGAAGATCTAAGTGTTACCGAAGCTCAAGCAGGACAATTAGTGACGCTTTACGCATTAGGTTCTCTACTATCAGCTATCCCATTAACCATTGCTACACAAAGTTGGAATAGAAAAAAATTATTAGTAATTGTTATGCTTGGTTTTGGTATTACTAATTTTATGACAGCATATTTTTCGTCTTTTATCCTGATATTAATTGCTAGGTTTTTAGCTGGTGTTTTTGCCGGTCTTCTTTGGGCAATGGTGGCTGGTTATGCAACAAGAATAGTTAGTGATGATAAACAAGGCAGAGCAATAACGTTAGTTATGTTAGGGGTTCCTATTGCTTTATCAATAGGTATTCCTTTAGGTACCTCAATAGGGCAGTTAGTTGGTTGGAGATTAACTTTTCACATGATTACTATCATTTCTTTGTTGTTGGTTATTTTTATATGGCTAAAATTACCTAATTTAGCAGCGTTAAAAACAGCGAAAAAGAATTCAATTTTTTCTGTATTATCTATACGTTACGTAAAATCTATCTTAGTACTAAATTTTATTTTTGCTTTTGGTCATAATATTTTTTACACCTATATATCACCATATTTGCAATTATCTGGTAATGATGCAAATGTCGATGTTGTTCTATTTATTTTTGGTATTTCGTCGATAATTAGTATTACGATTGTTGGTATATTTATCGACAAATACTTACGTAAGCTAATTATTTTATCTCTCAGTTTATTTGCTATATCAGGGTTATTATTTTATTCCTTTGACAATCTTTATTGGTTAATTTTAATCTCAATTGTAGTATGGGGATTAGCCTTTGGTGGTGGTGCAACATTATTTCAAACAGCTTCAGCAAAAATAACCGGACAATCTGCTGATATTGCACAGTCTTTACTTGTCTCACTTTGGAATTTAGCTATAGCTGGTGGTGGTTTTTGTGGTGGAATATTACTTAATGTTTTCGATGCAAGAGTATTACCTATCATAATGTGTATTTTGTTAATTTTTGCCCTTAGTCTAATTTTATATGCCGGTAAACTTGGCGTTGCAAAGGCAAGTGACAATGATTAAATAGCTATTTGATCGGCAAGTTTATAATTTGACAAGCTGTTATGGATAAAATTAGCTTTACAAATATATATTGCGGACTAAAAAGAAAATCATCTGGAATACTGTGTAAGACAGCAACTGGATGATTTTCATTATTCATGCTATTTTTAATAAAAACACTGAAGCAATGACTAATAGACATTTGTCAGAATTATTAACCCGTGCAGAAAACATTAAATTCGCAATTGAGATTAATGACATCATTCTAGTTGTATAAAAGCGAGGTTATACTTAATGTAAGTAACTATAAAGATGTGGTTGTAATATCTTTTTAATTTAGAGCGTTAATTTTGCTTTAGAGTAGGGCAGAAATTATTACCAATTAATGATTAAGCAATACAATTACAACTTAAGTAATTAATTTTAATAATTATAAAAAAATTATTTAACTTTCATCTCATTAATAAAATTGAGTACATCTGTACCTGCTTTTTCTTCATTCCATGACACGCCAATTTTCCATTTTGCTCCTTTTCCCATCAGTTTTTTACATTCACTGGTTGATTTAATATTATCAACTAAACTATTTGGCAGTATCGTTACATTCGAATGTAAATTAGCCATAGATATAATGTTGTAAATATTATTTGTATAATATACATTTGGATAATTTAACGCATTGCTAGAAAGATATTTGGCAATTTTTTGTGACAGATCAAAATGTGAATCATAATCAGGTAAACAAAGTGTATTTTTATCCAAAATTTGATTAACATCATTAAAATCATTAATCTTAAAATTTTCTTTTTGATTGAATATAAAGACTAAATGATCTGAGCCTATTTCGGTATACTTTATTTGTTTATTCGTCGGTTTTTCCATAAAAGCGATATCTAATTCGCCTGATAATAGCTTCTTTTCCTGTTCTACTGAAGACAATTCATGTAACTGAATTTTTATCATTGGGTGATGTTCAGTATAATTATTTATTATTTCCGGTAATATATTTATACAGGAAAATGTATAGCCGATATTCAAAACTCCCGTTGTACCATTTTTTATTTTTTTGACTACACATAATAATCTATCTAATTCATTGGTTAAATTAAGTGCGTATTTGTAGATTATTTTACCTTCATCGGTTAGGTAACACCCTTGATTGTCTCTAAGAAATAGTTTAAAGCCAAATGTATCCTCAAGAAGTTGAATTTGTTTGGTAAGTGTTGGTTGGGTTATATTCAGTTTTTCTGCAGCATCGCGAAAACTATCACTGGTTGCTAACACAATAAATGATCTTATTTTCTTTACATACATAATGAAATCCTTCTCGTTAATTATTGACTATTATACTTAATTATTCGATATCTATGACCTATTAAGAAAATTTGTTTTAACCAATAAATTTATTTATTTATTCGGTTATGTAACTAACTATACTTATCACTACAGTAATATCTGTTAAAAACGAAAATTAATGTCGGGCAAGTTCAAGTTCAAAGAACTATTGCCAACGCTAGTACTGTGCCCTAACTGTGTTAACGAAATATGATCTAGTTTTGGCGCATCAGCTTGACTAAATGAATTAAATTTTTGGTTTCAATGGACTCTTTTGCAGAGGGTTAGGGAATATCGTTTAATATCAATGGATGATTAAGAACCTAAATGCAATGGTGTTTTTTATTATAATTAATACGTTAAAGTAACTTAGTTGCTAGTCTTAAAAGATTTAATTGAAAAATTAATGTTTATTGTAGCTCCCTTATATATCAATTAAAAATACATTTAAGTTTTTTCTACCTTTTGGCGTAATTGTCAATTCACGATTATTATCATTTTGTTTAAACCATTCTTGTTGTAGCATTGATTGCAGTAGTAAAGTCCCTAATGGACCACCAATATGATCCCGATGTTCAGTAAAATCTATACAGCGCTTGCCAACACAAGCTGTGTTAGATGTGTTAATTAATAACTTATGTTCATTAAAAAAGGTTTTACCTTTTTTAGTAACCACAAAAAAATTGTCTTGTATAACAATAAACTCATTATGAACAAACGACTGCGTGAGTGCTACAGACCATGAGCCAGCTAAATGTTTATAGCATGTTCTTGCCTCTTTAAATTTTTCTTTAGTTTTAGAATTGGATAAAAATAAGCAATCTTTCGGCGGAATAATATTAAAAGTAGATTCTATAAACGTTGCAGTATCTTGATTTTTTATTTCATAGTAGTGGTTTTTACCACATCTCCTTTGATGGATAAGTTCAACATCTTCTAATTTTTTTAAATGAAAACGCGTAGCCTGTGGTGACAAATTCAATCGGTTTGCTAACCATGAGGCTGAAAGAGCTCTGCCATTCATTAATTCAGTAATGATCATAACTCTACTGACGTCAGACATTGCATCCGAAAATCGTATTAAATCCTCACAATATAATTTACTCACTTTTTAGAATCTCCAAAAAAAATCAATGATATTTTTATTTGTTATTTAATTTGTAATCAACATTAATATACGCTTTTTAGCTAAGTTGTTTAA
>NZ_NASN01000081.1:0-4584 GCF_002142015.1 Gilliamella sp. A7 | reverse complement strand
TATTTATAGTATCTAAATTTCAAATCTATATTCATGATACTTAAATAGTTGATTGAATGAATTTATATAGTCTAGTATTAAATAAAAACAAGCTGAAATTGGCATAAAATTAATTAATACTATAATTGAATTTTTACTATTTGAATCAGCAAATTCTGAAAAATTAAACATAATAATCACTAAACATTTATTACTTGATTTGAATGAAAACTTCAATCTGTTTGTTTATTTTCAATAGTTTAGGTGCGTAATGCACCTTGTACTATTTTTATAGATTATTTTTTATTTCGATTTGTGCATTATTTTTAACGCCTCGCTTTCCATTATTTGAATATCGTTAAAAATAGTTTCGCTTTCTGCAATATTATTAATCTTCATAACCCATGGCATACAGTTGTAATCAAGACCTAATATTCCACTCATGCTCGTTCGCCACTGAGTAGACATGGCTTTAAATAACTTAAAAGCATCCAAATTATCTTGCCATATTTCTACATATTCTTCATCGTAATCCGATTCAGTTAGCCCAAAAGCCGCCAACTCGTGTTTTGACGGCTCAGGGGTATATAGTGCAGTAACGAGCGCTATTAGTTTTTTTCTCGAACGCCAAAAAATTCGCTAGAATAAGTTTTAATAATTGCTGCCCCTGATGCTGGATAATTTTGAAGAAGTATATCCAAATTTTCCTCATTAAACTCTTCTTCTAAACTCCAACCACAAGCTATTTTCAACAGAAAATCAATTACTGGCTTGCCTTCAAGTTCTTTTTCAATATCGGTTAGTTCTTTAAGAACATGGTGTTTGAATGTAAATTCAATTTTGCCATCTTCCAATCCTGCACGCGGAATTAAAACTTCACATTTAAAGGTTGGTTCAGCTACCAATTTAAATTTGGCCATTAATATTATCCTTATTTATTTTTGTAAAAAGTGATTGCTGGTGATTCAACGGTCATACTGATTTTTACTGTTTCAATCTCATTAATTGTAGAGGTTGGTGTAGGATCAAATGAAATACGTACAGCGTCATAACGTGTTTCTTTTGCTTTAGGCACATACATTTTCATAGCCACAACATCATTAGTACGATCTAATTCCTCTAATAATGCATAAATAGGCAGAGAACTGTCATGAGCAATGGTAAAACTTTTGCTTTTAGCTGATTTGATGGTCGGTAGTTGTCGTTCTGCATCGTCATCCAAAAACTGAATTTGAGTAAATTGTTGTTCACCGCCTTCAGTTGCAACTTCTTTGACTTGCGGTAATCGCTCCCATGCAGTAATTTTGGTTAAAGTACCCTTACCTTCTCCCTCTGGAAATGATTTTGTATCATTTGTATTAATATTGCCAAGTGTAACATCCATATTGTTAACTTTAATCACTTTCGCAACTGCGTTGTTAATTTTTGACCATCCTGAGGTGATAATAACTTCATCACCAGCCACAAGACCATGATCAGTTTTTAATGTAACAACAGCGTCTTTAGCGTTTGAGATAATCTCAAACGCTAATTCTGTGTCTTTTGATTTTTGTACGTAAACACTTGAACCGTTAGGTAATGCAAATCCCATAATTATTTCTCCTAATTAAATTAATATGTCAGCACGGTAATTCATGCTAATTGGTATTGTATAAGTGCTTTTTTCCTTAACTGCTGGATAAGCACTTGGTATTGAATTGATGTAAAGTGAAAAGTGATCTTGTTTTAATTCAAGATCTAAAGGAAAGTGTTCGATAATCGCATCAACAATTGTATGAACACTTTCTATACCGGTATTGATCGGCGTAACAACGCTAACCTGAAAAACACCTTTATAAGTTCTTAATTTGCCTTCTAAATCAAAATTAGTTGTGATGCTAGGCAAAATATTGCAGATAAGGTAGATTTCATTTTCAGGTTTAACTTCAATGTTCTCGTAAACAACTTGCAAATTTTCTTGAGTAGCAAAGGTTTGCAGATGTTCTTCGAGTAAGTGGGCTATTTTTGATATCATGTTTTAATCTCCATTGTGGCTTTATAAAAATTAACTTGAGCATTTAGAGTTGCAACCCTCGTCATGCCTTTTTCATATCGGCTATTTGAATTGAGGTATTGTCAATCTTTATCTAGTTGCAGTTGATATTAGTAATTCATAGCAAATCGATTATTTGGTAAAGAAAAAGGATAACGTCTAACATCGAAATGGTGATCGAATTACACTTTTTACATGATATTTCACTCCATAATTGGTAAGCAGTTTTGAAACCGTATTAAATAAACGATCGTAAAAAGTCATCATTAAGTTTCTCTCTGCAATGCTATAGAAAAGTATTCACATATGGCCCCCTTAATGTTGTTTTAATGGTTGTATAAGATCTGAAACCTGTTTTATTTACAGCATAAATTATCGATAATATTCAAAATATTGATGTTTATTAGACTAGTTCTATTAATGAACTTGAATTCAAATAAGCTGGAAAAGTGTTAATAGAATCTATTTTATATAACCCTTTAACACTTATTTCTAAATATTCCTAAATCAGAATCGTCATTATGAATGACCTAAATTGTAAAATTGATTACAGTGTGTTCTTGTAGCGATTTAAGTTAAATTTTTTTAATTTTAAGCACAAAAAAACCGCAATTAAGCGGTTATGTGAATTTTATATAAAAACCTTTAAATTTTAGATTACTAGATAATCGAAAATTACTATTTATTTATTAATCTAATAGATCTTTTATCTTGATTGCATCTTTCAATAACATTCAAGAGATGTTCGTTATATTTCACACTGTCACCGAATGTCATTTTTTCAGGCGGTAGTTTAGGCAAGCAATCACTGAGCAGATTTGCTGGGATTGGCTGACTCACGTAAACTTTTCGCTCTGTTGTACAGGCTGCCAGAGATAGGCATAGGAATAAGCCGATTAGCACAATCATTATCTTTAAGTTGTTCATTGATTTGCTCCTGACGTGAAATAGATTGATTTTCTAGTTCAAGTTTTGATAACTCGTTGTCAGTAATAATCTGATTATTTTTAATAATTTTTTGTTGCAATTGTTGCATCTGAGATGATAATTCAGTCATTTGCTGTTTTGCAGTTTGTTCATCTTCAAAACATTGATAAGCAAAATAAATGCTAAATATGACGATAATCAATAATGCTATCGGAGATAGCTTATAAATTTGTTTTAATTTATCCATTAGACTATCCCATTCACGTAAACCGTTTTACCGCTATTTTTGATTGCTGTTAAAACAATTTGTCGATTATAGTTTGGGCTAAAACCGATATGCACCCATTGGTTATGTTCCTGGATTAACTTATCAAATTGAACACCGGTATCAATTAAACGCTGGCAAATTTCTTTAGGTGTGCCATAAGCACAATGGAAATCAACAGCCAAGCCTTTGGTATGAGCGCTAGTTGATACGCCACCCACCCGGGCATTTAATAACGGGCAACGATAACCAGAAGTAATCATTATTGGAAAACCTAACACTTTTCTAACTAACTCTAATTTGTTAGCTGTCAGTTGAATATTTGCCATTAACTCATCTGGTACTCGATTATCTATTCTTAATCTGCTTGCAATGTTTGAACGGGTAAATTCTTCAAGTGTAAAATGTTCTGTTAGTTTCATTGTTCTCCAGCACTCCTTTTCATTCGTTCGGCAATGACTTTGATCATCTCTGCACCCAACCACCCCGCAGAGCCTGCCATACATCCTGTGAATTCAGCACTAAACTGTAGTGCTATTGATAATAAAATAGTCAGTGCGCCGGCAAACATAGAAACAATTAATTGGCATATAGCTATCTTTATCCCTACTGCTTTACCGTTAATGATATCAAATGCAGTTTTCGCAATAGAGCCTAGAGCAGCCATACCTAATGTCATTAGCCAATATAGCCAATTCGTAGGATCACTGTTTTGCATATGTTTAATCTTCATAGAAAGCCTCCATTTTGAGGCAATTAATTGAAATGACAGCGTAAAAGTAATCTTTTGTTGTAATTGTGATTAACTTTGTTGTCGATACTGTGAAACCGCAGAATTGAGGATTTGATAAAAAAGCAATTAAACGGCTGATTTATTGAAAAGGTTCATCAAAAATTATCTTTTTTAAATAGTTTATAAAGTAATAAATTACATTTTAAAGAATTAAAATATAAATTAATTTTATCTTTTAAAAGGTTTCTTTTCCCAGCGTTTCGCAAGCATTCAAATTTTTGGTCTAGATTATCTCGCTTTTCAGTATTCTACTAGCGATTTCGGTATTTTTCATATTTGCATTATTTATGAATACTGCATGTGTTTGTATATAGTTTACTTAAAAGCTTTATTACGAACTTTTCAAGCAATAAACTCATAACAATTTAATATCATTAATTAGATATTCAGGTGGGAAAAAACAGACATTTTGATGTAATTTAACTAATATATAGAATAACTCTTTGAGAACAATTACCTGTCAATCAATATAAAAGTTGAATAATATAGAATAAAAAAAGCCCAAATATTAATTTGGGCTTTTTGTTTAATGCGCATTAAACTGCATTATTTACACATTATGCATTTAAACGTTTAA
This sequence comes from Gilliamella sp. A7, assembly GCF_002142015.1. Classification (NCBI taxonomy): domain Bacteria; kingdom Pseudomonadati; phylum Pseudomonadota; class Gammaproteobacteria; order Orbales; family Orbaceae; genus Gilliamella; species Gilliamella sp. A7. Next base: position 11 of record NZ_NASN01000081.1, on the reverse strand, counting down.
ATAGTCAAGTC
>NZ_NASN01000080.1:0-4616 GCF_002142015.1 Gilliamella sp. A7 | reverse complement strand
TTATATAGCTATTCATGATATGCATGGAATAATGACAATGAATTTCAATAATATATTACAGTCCAACATCATCCAATTACTACCAGAGTATAAAGTAAATCATATAAATAATATAGAACAAATGGAAATATGTTTCTGTAGTGGAAGTACTATAATTTATCAGGATACCGATTTACCACCAGCAATTATATCAAATACGTTAAAGTCTCCAATTTTATAAATTGTAATTAGATCTAAACATTCAGTTTATTCTAGAAATAAAATTATACTCATATAATAAAAATTAATAAATTAAATATTTTTAACATTAAATAATATTTAATTACCTAAATAAGGTAAATATTTTGATGTAGGTCCTGACTATTTATGCCATTAATATATTAAAAGAATATTTAGTAGGGAAAAATAGGATTGTCCTTTACTTATTATAAATAGACAGGATTATATTGATTGTGTTTTTAAAACAATTAAAGAAAATAGATAGTTAAAAATAATAAACCAATTGTGACAATAAAACCAGTTGTTTAGTCTCTAGTAGGCTTGACTTTAGCTATAATGCCTATAGCCGTGTTATCGGCAAATATACCCCCGACACCACCAACTATCAGTACGACCCACTGGGCAATCGCATCGCTACCACCCTGCCTGATATCCTCATCGAACGCAGCTACCAGTACGACAACCTCGACCGATTGGTAAGCAAAAAACACAGCAAACAGACCATCGGCACAACCCAGCACTACCACTACGATGCTGAACACCGCCTGAGCGAAGTACGCATCGAACAAACAGGCCGCAGTCAGCGTTACGGCTACGTCTACGACGCCCTTGGCCGGCCACACCGACCTGAATGGCTGTCCGGAAGAACTTACCGATGCAAACGGTAAAATACTGTGGGAATGTAGCTTTCAGTTATGGGGAAAGCGGATTCATGAAATCGAACACGAATCCATAGAGCAAAACCTCAGATATCAGGGACAATATTTAGACAGAGAAACCGGCTTACATTACAATACTTTCAGGTATTATGATCCGGATATAGGTAGATTTACTCAGCCAGACCCGATTGGGTTGCTGGGTGGGTTTAATCTGTATCAGTATGCGCCTAATGGGTTAACTTGGATTGATCCACTTGGTTTAATGCTCTTATATAGAGGTATGAATCTTGCAGAATACGATGAATTAATGAAAACTGGAAAGTGGACATCACCTCCAAGCACCTTAGAAGGAAAATGGTTTGCTGAGTCCTATAAAGATGCTGTTACATGGGGTGAAAAAATGGGACATGGTGGTGATTTCCGTGTCGTTCAGGTTAGCGTTCCTGATAATATAGCAGATGCAGCCTATAAAAATCCTCGATTAGATGATATAGCAAAAGCTAGATTTATTGATAATGTAATCCTTAATAAGGCTAAAATAAAGCCTAAATGGAGTAAATATATACATCAACCAAAATGTTAATGAGGAGAAACAAAATGGAAAATTGCAGAGTTAATGTCAAAATTTATTGGACCCCTATACAACAAGGTGGAAAAAAAACTCTTCCCCTAAATATAAAATACTATGTTATTACTAAACCAATGGAAGGTAAAAATGGCGATATTTCATCTTGGTCATTAGTATTAAATGTTAAAAGTTACGAGCTAGTAGAATCCACTCAAAGAATAGGTTTAGGAGAAGCCTATTTTTTAATGGAAGATGCGCCAAGCTTTTTACTTAAGAAAGGATTTATGATGAATATTTATGAAGGACCTAAACTAGTTGGTACAGTTGAAGTTCTATGACTATTTATACTTATGTGTACTAGCTCAAACTTAATCTGACAAATACTACCTACTCATCGGCATTCGTTCTAACACAATGACTGTCTGATGAGTAAAATAAATTCTCTAGCTGCTTTTCTTTAGCCAGTCCTTTTGTCTCTACCCAAGTTTGCCAAGGTGTCTTACCATAACAGTATTTCCCTGGACTCAATCTGTATCAGTATGCGCCCAATGCGTTTATGTGGATTGATCCGTGGGGATGGGCTAAATGTGGTACTGCCAGAAAAAAACGAAAGCCTTCCGCAAAGAACAAGAATATAGATCATTCCAGAACAATATATCATCCAGATGGATCTACTACTTACTACGACCATAAAGGTAGGGCGGTAACGTATGATAAATATGATAATCCGGATTTCAGCCCGTATAAGGAAACACAAGTAAAATCAACAAGGTTTAATGGTAATAGGAAACACGTAACAAAATAGCAAACGAAGAGATTGGATACAAAGGTGATAAAAAAGATGATAAATACAAAGCTCCGCCAGGAAAAGTGTGGCATCATGTTGATAAAGAGACATTGATACTTCTTGATGCTGAATTACATAAAAACTTTCCTCATACAGGTGGTGCATCAGAACTTATTCATGGATAAACCTTAAAGGAAATAAAATGTTTCAATCAAAATATAAAGTACCCGAAGATATTGATAAACTGATTTCGAAATTAAAATTGAAAAAAATCACACAGTTCTTATATTAATTTTTTAAAACAATATAACGTGATTGATTTTTATAACATGGAATTTTGTTATGGTATTGACTGTGAAGGGGAAGAATTACCGCTCGAAGTTATTTTAGGCTTCTCAAAAAAAGAAGATGAAGATTTAATTGCTACAAACTATGCGTATCTGAATAGAATACCTGAAAAGCATATTGCTATAGCAACTGTGAATTATGGAGATTTACTTTGTTTACATCCGAATGGCAAAATTTATCATTGGGATCAAGAAGTTAATGATCTGTATTTTGATCCGAAAGTAATAAACGGATACCTGGAACAAAATACCAATTTAAAATTTGTAGCAGATTCCTTTGATCAATTTTTATCAATGATTACCAAATTAGAAGATGATGATGATGATTATGATCCAAGTGAAGATGAATTTGAAAATCCGAATATTCCTTTTCCAGATTCAGCATTAAATACTTGGGTAAAAGATCCTAAAGGCATTTTTATGGGTCCACAGCGAAGCATTCCAATTTACTTAAAAAAATTAGAGCTTTCTGAAAAAGGACGTGAAGTATTAGCAAAATTAAAAAAAGAAGGAATTTCTGAAAAAGAACGTGAAATATTAGCGCGATTAAAAAAAGAAGGATTTTTAGAAGAAGGAATTTTTGAATAAAAAAATTAAATTGTAATTACAATAATAAGAATGTGAATGTTGGCAACATCAAAAAAACAATGCTGAAATAATAAATTTTAGCTTTAAAAACAGGTGGTAAACTGTTTATTACCACCTTCAAACTAAACTGATACCGCATAGGCATGTCCGCAGCAAACAAACTGCCAGCGGTACCCAGTATTACCATTACGATGCCGAACACCGCCTGACCTAAGTGTGTATCGAACAGCTGAACCATACTGAACGCTACGGCTACGATGCCCTCGGCCGGCGCATCGACTGGATCGTGACGGTAAGCCATGCAACCGCACCACCTTCCTGTGAGACGGGCTGCTGATGATTCAGGAAAGCAGCGCAGACAAACGGCAGAGCACTAATTTTGAATACACCAAATAGTCGACTTACCAAAGTTATGTCTAAGGCAGGTTTACTGGACATCATATAAATTCTGTTGAGGGAAATGGCTCTCTAGGAGCAAAATGGGAAGGAGATCCGAGAAATATTGTTTTCTTACAAAATTATCGTCATCCTAGTGGTTTTAATGAACATGTACATGGACTAAGAGGACATAGAGGAACTACACAAAATCCGACCAAAGGGCGTTTGATAGATCGAGGTGCTACTTTAAAACAACGATGCTGAAGGTGAAAATATATGTTTATTGATGATGCTTTACGTAAATTTGCAGAAATATTTCAAAACAGTAATACAAGTTTGGGGATAATGAAGTATTCTAATACGAAATTGAAAGCTGATAAAATTGACCTTCCATTAACTGATGAGATTCTATATTTTTATGATCATATGATACTTGAAGATGGGCCAATATTAGGAAATGATTTAACTATTGATGTTATCGAAAGAAATCAATTGAAAAATATCCTTGATGGCTGGGGTAATAATCCAGAATGGAAAGATAGCTATATAATATTCGCTGACCGTAATGGCGATGTGTTGTTGTGTGATTCATCTGACATGAAATCTCCTGTTTATGGTAGTGTACAGATGGATATGTATAAAATGACAGACTCGTTAAGTGATTTTTTAGATATTTATTCAAACCTTATTAAATTGGAAGAGGTTGAGTTTGGAGGTGATGTAGCCGATGATGATTTTAATCACAAACCTGAATATTTATTAAGAATTGAAGAAGAATTAAACAAAAATCTTTCTTCTAAATTGTTTGTAGATAATTTTATGTATTTTTTCTTTGGATAATCGACTATATAAAACCGTATAGTTTCTCCAATAATCCATTATAGCTTTTTGATTTACTGCAGAGGTGGGTACCCAGCCCACCTTATTTTCTGCATTTGAAATTTATATACAGCGTATTTAATCTTTTAAATTTTATCTTGTTGTTACTGGTAATTGCGATTAATAATTACGATATTCACATATCTATATATCCCGCAATAGATATGATTTTGAATGAATAGTAAAAATAC